>JACDDF010000304.1 GCA_013817135.1 Nitrospirales bacterium | reverse complement strand
ATCCCCATATTCATTCCCCCGGATGCCTCTCGCTTTTCATAATGATGGGAACGGCATACGAATCTAGAAGGGTTTGAGGAAGAAGGGCTAAAATAATGCGTCAAAAATCTCGATCATTGTTGATATACTCTATGCTCGTTCTCTGTCAAGGCTGCATGGAAGTCACATCCATGAAGTCTTGGAAAATCTACCAATCGGAAATCATTTCTCTGCACGTTTACCATATTTCTCTCTTTGACGATTTTTCACAATCAGAAAAGGACCCCGCATAATGGAAATTGAAACCCAGGCCTTCGGTTCACTCGGACTCCTCGTCATGGTTCTGGTGCTCTTGTTTGGCCTTCTCTATGTCATTCCGATCCCTCTTTGGATCGCCGCCTGGGCCTCGAATGCCTATGTCGGACTCTTTACGCTCGTGGGCATGCGTTTACGCCGGGTTCCACCGGTCACCGTGATCAACGCCAGAATCAGCGCGGTGAAGGCCGGACTCGAAATTCCCGTGAACGATTTAGAAGCCCACTTTCTGGCAGGGGGGAATGTCGTCAAAGTCGTCAATGCCATGATCTCGGCTGACAAAGCCAATATCCCCATGACCTTTAAACGCGCCGCCGCCATTGACCTGGCCGGCCGGGACGTCTTGGAGGCCGTCAAAATGTCGGTCCTTCCAAAAGTCATCGAAACACCTCGGGTAACGGCTGTCGCAAAGGATGGCATTCAGCTCATTGCCGTGTCCCGGGTGACCGTTCGGGCCAATATCGACCGCTTAGTCGGCGGAGCGGGTGAAGAGACGATCATTGCCCGCGTGGGAGAAGGCATGGTGAGCACCATTGGCTCATCCGCCTCTCATAAGGATGTTCTGGAAAACCCGGATTACATTTCAAAAAATATCTTAGGGAAGGGACTCGATGCCGGCACAGCATTCGAAATTTTGTCCATTGATATTGCGGATGTAGACGTCGGTGAAAATATTGGCGCGAAACTGCAAATCGACCAGGCCAATGCGGACAAACAAATTGCCCAGGCCAAAGCGGAAGAACGGCGGGCGATGGCGGTCGCCTTGGAACAGGAAATGCGAGCCCGTGTCGTCGAAGCCGAGGCAGAGGTTCCCAGGGCCATGGCCGAAGCCTTTCGTCAGGGAAATTTAGGAATCATGGATTATTATCGGATGAAAAATGTGCAAGCCGATACGGCCATGCGGGACGCCATTGCCGGCACGGAGGAAGAATCCTCTGGCCCAACGAAAAAGTGAGGGGATAATGACCATGGAATCATTGGTGTTTTTTGCTGTCCTGCTTTTTTTGTCTGGACTCGCCCTGGCCATTCGATGGCTGAATGAGCGAATACGGCGAGACATCGCCTTCAAGAATCTTAAGGATCTTTTTCTTCCATCCAATGATGCACATGACCAGGGTGACCGTAAGACGGCTGACACCAGGAGAACGTCCCCGTCAAAGCCCAAACAACCCATACAGGAATTCAGGCCAACGACCTCTCCAAAACGCCGAACCGCCAGTCAGCTTCGTTTGCGCAATCGGGCTGACCTTCGCCAGGGGATTGTCATCATGACCGTTCTTGGTCCCTGCCGGGCGCTGCAACACCCCGATGATTAGACTAGGGTAAAAGTTAAAAAAGCCAGCCCTCAGTCGAGCAACGGGGCCGCCACCGGCGTTCTTACCCATCGGTCCTCATGCCACCAACCTGTCTATCGAACTAGAGTATCGTCATGTTCAACTATGATTCTTGAATGGTCGCTCGCCTCTATTGGGGCAAGGGTGCGGGTGAGGGAAATCATCAAGAGAAATTTACCATTCGATATCCGGCCACAAGGAACCGCGTTCCCTTTGAATGCAGCCCGCCGGCCAATACGGGGTGGGACATTTTCATTCAGATTGTGGTAGAAATTCCATTCACCCATCGTAGGATCAGTTCATAGGTGGGTTGAGCACACAGAGCAAGGCAATGGAGGGCCTTTGAGGGTTATGTAAGCCTCAAAGGCCCTTTTTTTATTCACCTTCATCAAAGGAGGGATTCCACGTTTTTATCCATGCATCACCCGCGATTGAACCGGATCTGGTTTCCACACCACATCCACTGGCCGGAGCGAGACCTGAAAGGCCCAGAAGAACAACCCTCAATCACGGTTAGCTGAGTCAAAATGCTTGAGGAGTGGTCTGGGCATGGCTCTTACAATTACACCTACGGAGGACCCAATGAGGAACCTTTCACAACACAAGAACGTTTTTCGAATAGCGCTGTTACTTGGAGGTCTGGCGGGAAGTTTTCTAACCGGGGAGAAATCTGAGGCGCAAAAGCTCCAATTTTTAGATCGGAATGTTGTCCTTTTGGATTGCGTCGAGAGTGCAACAAATACTTTTGTGGTTGAAAATATGTCTTCGACCGTCGATGTGGAAATCAAAAGAGGGCTGGATTGTGCAGCAGCGGTGCAAAAGTTATTAGTCAAAGGTTATGTCTTGGGGCCTGGAGCCGGAGGTGTGACCTCGGGTGAGGCAACCTCACTGGATCATTTCTTGATGCTATTTTTCCTGAACCCCAATGATTTGCTTGAGCGAAGGATCGACACTTCGACTTTAAACCCCTCACGAGATTGTATTGTTGGACAGAACTCACAGGGATGCCCCACGAATATTGAAAGGCGCGACACACTAAGTCCGACCGTGAATAGACAGGAGCCCCTAAGCCCGATATTACAAAGTCCTCGAAACCCGATAATACAAAGGCGTACCCGTTAGCCGCCCGGGGGATAAATACCCAAAGCCTGACGACTCGACACGGCGTCGGGCTTTGGTGTGGTCCGGCTATCTGATGTCTGGCCTCGACCTGAAAGCAGTTCGTCCCCCCGTCGTGAGCACGAGGGACACCCTCAATCGGAATCCCTCCGGTAATAGCCCCGCTATTAGGGGAGTTGATGGTTGAGGTAGACTGCCTCCTTTGCGAAGGAAGGATAATTTCGGATTGTATCTGGGTTGGGAAAATTACAGACAGGTGACCATGTTTGGTTCATTCCTATCCAAATTGTGGCGCATTGAACAGGAGGCCAACCGGTGGATCCGATCATGGCACTTGAAGAACTGGGCCAAGGGTAGGTACTTGAACGGCATGGCCGGGTTGGACAGATCGAGAACTACCACCTATTGAAGGAAGCCCGCAGACATGTGATCACCTGAACTGCCGAAGTCGTGTGTTCAGCGGCCAAGACCCTCCACACCCTCTAAGCCAGGTCGTATTCTTTGCCAAAACCCCCCTGCATAATTTGTGGGGAGCCCACCACGATCACCCGAGCGCTTATGGCCATCATTCACCATTTCAATGCGCAAAAATCTCTACAATAGTCCAAGAGTAGAAACGTCGAGCCCCGGCTCCAACCAGCTGGCATCCCTCATCGAGGGGAAATATTCTGGTGGATGCCCTGTCTCTCCTGCTCAAGTCTCGTCAGGAGAAGGCAGCTTTATCGACTGCTCCTGGGACGCTGGGAAGGGGATTGACTGTGGTTGCCTGTGGCCCCTTCTCCCCATCTTCAATATTAAACAAGACCTCCACCCCATCCTCAAGTTCTTCGTACTTCATTCCGTGCACAGCATTTTTGTGAAAATAGACCTCTCCTCCTCCTTCCTGGAGAAGAAAACCATACCCTTCCTGGGGAAACAATTTAGAAATCACTCCGCGTAACGGAATAGAAGGGACCCGAATTTCTTTGGAGGCCCGTTTGTCTCGAAACTTCTTCACTTCAATCTCCATGGCAAAGAACGCCGCACGGATAGCCTCTTCAAACGTCTTTTCCTCTTTTCTGGCGGTCAGGGTATGACGACCGGGCATCGTGACGACCACCAGGGCTTCCGCCACATTCTCGGATTTTTTGTGATGAGCATTTTTTGTAAGCGTCACCCGCCCATGGATCAGATCATCATGGCCGGCCTGCAGATCGGCCATCCGACTTTCAATCTCCGTTTTCCACCGTGGGGTCATTGTCACATTTCGACTGTCAATCTGAAGATCCATAGTGTTTTCTTCCCTCTCAATTTGAGTAATAGAGACAACAGACACACGCATCATCACGAACTACACGTTAAGTATACTCATAGAAGTGCAAGAGGGAAACGGGGAGAAACTCCGCTAGCACTTTGCCACAAGCTGAAGTGCGGTCATTGGCCCACACGTTTTCAATCGATCAAGTTGCGACTGATCCCTCACCAACAACCCGCCGGCAAATCCCAAGGCATTCACGGAAATCCCTTCAAAGCACTCTGTGGGCCGGGGAACCAATAACACCCACTGTCGTGTGACAAGAAAATTATACGGACCAGGGCTCGTGGTTTCCCCTCCCGTTTCGCCACCCGACAATCCGACAGTCCGCAACATATGCAGGCATTGCTTTAGCAACTCTTGTGCCCCTTT
>JACDDF010000303.1 GCA_013817135.1 Nitrospirales bacterium | reverse complement strand
CATACCCGTCCTGAGGAATCAGAGGCCACACTTTCAACGCCTGAATGGCAAGAACAGGATAAATTTTTTCTTCCGCATCCACTTGCACGGATTTTTGCCCGGTGACTTCACCTATAATTGTTACCCGAGTGCCGTCGGGAAGCGTGGCCGGATCAAGAAAAGTCTGCTGAGTGGCAATGAAACGGCCTTGGGACTCGGTCCGGTCCCATTTGGGGACAGAATCCCTATCCAGGGGGATCTGGAGAACCATGACTTCTGTCCGGTCCACAAGACGTTTGGCCGATAGCACCACTCCGCCAATCAGGAGGGTGTGTCCCATATGCCCGGAGGGATCTTGGGAGACGTGAGAAAAGAGAATGTGCGGGGTCACCTGAGCGTCCAGAGGTTCTCCGAAAGGGGATGAACGATTTTGGGCACACCCTAGGGTCAGTGCTAGCAAGAAAAGCAGGGTGAGAGATCTAAGACTGAGGGTTTTCATTTCACTTTACCCATGTTTCTATTATACTCTATTCAATCTCGGCCAGGGGTCTCCGTCGTTCTTTGTTCATACAGCCAATGCCAGAAGTCTCATCTCGCCTAATCTTCCTTCTTTTTCTCGTCACACCTGATTTGTCAATTACAGATGTTGATCGTTATGTATCCGATCGGCCGGGAATTGAAGCCAGCCAGTCCGGCGAATGCCCTTCCTCCCATCCCATCAAAGGCAATTTCACCACCTATAGCGGAGAAAGGTGCATTTACCATCTCCCCGGTCAACGATTTTATCAGAAGACCAAGGCCGAACGATGTTACGCCACGGAGGGGGAGGCCCTCCGGGACGGATGCCGAAAATCAAAAATTTAGGTCCAAGCTTGAAACTTTTTCCTACAACGCTCATTGTCTGTTCCCATGATCAGGAAAGATGTCATTGTTGATACGAGAAGCATCCTGTGCCCTGCAGAACAGGCACTCTGGCCAAAGATATGGACAAGGGATCCTTCGATGGGCAGAAGAAAATCACTTGGCAAAATCCCGATTTTGCTTTAATGTCATGCATCATACTTGTAGTGAATTTGCTGATTTCACATTGCAACTTTCCCCCCATTCATTTCCTGAAAGGAGACCCAGATGGCAACAAACAAGACGGCCAAGAAGATTTCGCTAAAAGCCTCCAGCGTGAAGTCGGCTGCAAAGAAAAAATCGGCAACTGCGGCTAAGGGAGTTAAGACGGCCGCTCGAAGCGGGGTCAAGAATGCGAAACGAGCCACCACACAGGCGAAGAGCGCAGTGTCCAAAGCAACCAAAAGTGCCAAAAAGAAATCTTCACAGGCGACGTCCCGTGCAAAAAAAACCGTAAGCCGGCTCAAGAAAAAAGGTAAAACACAGATGGCTTCCACGTCGAAGGGTATTCAGAAAAGAACGAAAAAGACCCAAAGCACCGTTCGCCGGGTCGCCAAACAAGCGGGAAAAACGGTTGGAGAAAATGTAGGGAAAGCCCTCAAAACGGTGGACCACGTCGTACAACAAGCCATGGATTTTGGAAAAAGTTTGATTGGGGAACGCACCTAACTGGAAAAAAAGGCAGCATTACGCGATCAACCGGAGGATAAGCGGTCTTTAAAGGTTAGTTCCGCAACACCGGATTTATCCAATTCACCTTTGCCCAGTTCAACCATTCGCTGATACTGTTCTCATGTCGCCTTCGCAAGCGACAAGAACAGATCTACGGATTCAGCCATCGCATAGGCAATACCGGAGTTTTTGGCGGCATGGGCTGCGGAGAAATAGCACTCATGATCCCGGTGTTGCATATCCGCCCCATCCGCTAGACCGTGTTAAATTGGGTTAGTAGTTCTAGGGAAAGCTTTATTTGTCCATGCGAAGCTGATAAGGGAGAGGCTGGTCGGCTAAAGCCAGAAAGGTCGAATGATGAGTGATAAGAAAACTGATAAGAAAAATGAAATCACAGAGACTAGCGATGCACGCTGTGCAAGTGGCGTCGAGGGTCTTGATGAAATCGTAGATGGGGGGTTGCCCGGCGATTGCCTTTATTTACTTCAGGGCGACCCAGGATCGGGCAAGACGACCTTAGCTCTGCAGTTCCTGCTGGAAGGTGTGCGCCGGGGCGAAAGGACGCTTTACATCACATTGTCTGAAACGAAAGCGGAGTTGCTCAAAGTCGCCCGCTCGCATGGGTGGAGGTTGGACGCCATTTCATTGTTTGAGCTATCGGCCATAGAATCGCTCGTGCGTCCAGAAGCACACACCACGGTATTTCACTCCTCCGAACTTGAGTTAACAAAGGTGAGCGATTTGTTGCTAGAGGAAACTCGGAAAACGCAACCCACCCGGATCGTGTTCGATTCGCTCTCTGAGTTTCGGCTAATGGCCGAAACGGCCTTGCGGTATCGAAGGCAGCTGTTAACCCTCAAACAAGAGTTGGCGAAGTATCGGAGTACGGTCCTGCTGCTAGACGACAATATGAAGAACAACCGGATCGGTACCGATGCGCATGTGTGGAGCCTCACGCATGGCGTGATTGAGTTGGAACAACTCTCTCCCGATTACGGCCGATCCCGCCGGCGGTTGCGTGTTAAAAAGCTGCGGGGGGTAAAGTTCCGCGAAGGATATCACGATTATACGATTGAGACCGGCGGCGTGCGCGTCTTTCCTCGCATCGGCGCGGCAGAGTATCGTACCGCGTTTCGGCACGAGCCCGTCTCGAGCGGGCACTTGGACCTTGATGACCTGCTAGGCGGCGGCCTAGACCGCGGGACGACCACAATAATTTTGGGCCCGGCGGGCACGGGGAAATCCACGCTGACCATTCAGTACGCCACTCATATGGCCCAGCGAGGGGAACCCACTCTGATCTTCGCCTTCGATGAAATTCCCAGCATTCTTCTGACCCGCGCCCCTGCACTGGGGTTCGACATTGCTAAGCACGTTGAGAGCGGGGTCATTGACATACAACAGGTGGACCCGGCCGAAATTTCTCCGGGAGAATTTGGCATGCGGGTTCGTCGCGGAGTAGAAGCTGGTTGCAAGCTGGTGATCATCGACAGTCTTAATGGTTATATGAACGCGATGCCCGGGGAGAAGTATCTCGCCAACCAGCTGCACGAATTGTCCGCATATCTCAACCAACAGGGCGTCGTGACCATTTTCGTCCTAACACAGCATGGGCTGCTCGGTCCCTCAGAATCGCCGATGGACCTCAGCTATCTCGCCGATACGGTGATGAACGTACGCTATTTTGAAGTTGGCGGCGTGGTCAGGCAGGCGCTGTCAGTGATCAAAAAGCGCAGCGGCCGTCACGAGAAGACCATTCGTGAGTTCACATTGGAATCGGGCCGCGGCTTGTGCATCGGTCCGCCGCTGACACAATTTCAGGGCGTCCTGAGCGGGACGCCTCTATTCAATGGCGGTACCGAACAGATGATGGAGCGTCCTGATGCCGGTCGATAATCCGGAGGAGCGCATCCTTATCTTGGCCCCGGCCAGTCAGGACGCCGCCGCGATGGCTACCTTATTCCACGCTCAAGGATGGTCAGCCATGGTGTGTGGGACTGCCGGCGAGCTTCGCTATCAACTGACGGCGGGCTCGGCCGTATTGCTGATGACCGAAGAAGCGTTGGAATTGCCTCAGATTCTTGATGTCCTCCGACAGCTGGAAGCTCAGCCGCCTTGGGCGGAATTGCCGTTGATCATGCTCACTCATGGAGGCGAATCTCGATTGGCTCGGTTGCTGAATCTTGTGGCAGAGGCGGCAGGCAGCATTACCTTGCTTGAGCGGCCTCTGGGAAAGGCCACCTTGCTGCGTTCGATAGAAGTGGCGTTAAGGTCTCGTCGCCGCCAATATCAGGTGCGCGACCTGCTCGAACAGCAGCGGCATTTTTCGGAAGAACTAGAGCAAAAGGTCTCAGAACGCACACAGGAGTTGGTGTCCTCCCAGAACCAACTTCGGGCATTAGCGAGCGAGCTGAATTTGGCCGAGCATCGAGAGCGAAAACGGCTCGCTACTGAATTGCACGACCATTTAGCTCAGATGTTGGTGTTAGTACTGTTGAAACTGGGCCAGTCTAAGCAGGCACCGTCTCGCTCTCAGGAACTGATTGGGCAGGCGGAAGACATCGTCAATGAATCACTCACCTATACGCGAAATCTTCTGGCAGAACTTAGTCCGCCGGTGCTGCGTGAATTTGGCCTTTTTGCAGCCCTCCGTTGGCTTGGTGAGCAGATGCAACGGTACTCGCTAACCGTGACCGTACACACCGACTCTCGAGGAGACGTACGATTACCTGAAGACCAGGCGGTGCTGCTCTTCCAGTCGGTTCGAGAACTGCTCATCAATGTGGCGAAGCACGCGGCGTCCAAGCAAGCCTCAATCATAGCTGAAGAACGTGAGGGAAGCCTTAGGATCGTCGTCGAAGATAAAGG
>JACDDF010000302.1 GCA_013817135.1 Nitrospirales bacterium | reverse complement strand
TTAGGAGAGTGACGTTTCCAGGCCGTCAGTGCGGAAAGGTCATCAGAGAGAATGATCAGTCCTTTTCGGTGCTCCTGAACCGAGGCGATGCAGTCAAAGTCGGCATCGCAATGGCGTTGGGAGAGCAGGCGGCAGAGGTTGGTATAGCCAAAAGAATCTTTGACCAGGAGCACGGCGCGGTGCCGGTTGTGGGTCAGTTCGACTCCCAGGATCGGGCGTAAGCCATTGGTCTGTGCGACGTCGAGAAAGCGAATAGCACCGTACAAGCCGTTCGTATCGGTCAGGGCGAGTGTCTCGGCTCCCTGACCCCTTGCCGTCTGGCACAACGCTTCCAGCGTGGATACTCCTTGCATCGGGGAGTACTCCGAATGAACGTGTAAGTGGACAAAGGCTGACATGAAATAAGGCCTCAACGATGAATTGCGTACCCATTTTTAATTAAAGTATCGCTTTATTTTATGTACATGTTGATAACTTGTTGACGAAAGTAATGCTTTATTTTTTCTGTTTGTGTATAACTAAAAATCTAAAGTTTTTGTTTATATTTATCTATTTTAAAATGCAAAAACCTTTTATTCATTGATTATTTTGCATATTAATCAATGCCATTAAAACGAGGGTGATCATGCAAAATAGGCGAGAGCACCGCTAGAGAATTCCTCAAGATTCAGATATTCAATCTAAACGAGAGGCCATGTGTGAGCGTCCCCATTGAATGACTTTCATGCCGAACCGGGTATGCAAACGATCAAGGGCTAATGCCAATCGATGGGGACGGGGTGGTGCCTGAGGTTCCGGATCATGTAATGGAAAGAGCGACAGTTGTTCGGGTGGAGGACGAAAGCTATTGCTTCGAATGGTCAGTGAGCGCACGCGGACGCGTCGTTGGAAGCAACGACGGAATAAGGTCTGAGCTGATGGAAACATATCAACCTCCCAATGTGTGGGTGTGGATAAGACAGAGGAGTGGTGAACCGTGAGCTGATCACTATAGAGCAGCGTCAGTCTGAGGCGATGGCACAGGCGCTGTTGCCGACGTAGATCATGGCAGAGAGAATCCAGAAGACATGACAGGCCTCCAAGGAGCCGGTCGTGGTTAATTGTATCCGGCTCAAAGAGATAGGAATGGATTAACGATAGCGAGGCCTCAGGAGCAACGACCGGCAAGAAATCAATCCCGCGTGCCCACTGGTAGAGCCGATGGCCCCATCGACCGCAGACGGTTTCCAAGGCTTCCAAGCTCACGGCGCTCACATCGCCGATGGTCTGCAGATTCAAATCGGCTAAGCGTGTATGGAGTGCGGTCCCTCCAGGACCTCGTAGCCCGGGAAGGATTGAGACCGGTAAAGGCGATAAAAAGTCCTGTTCGAAGCCTGCCCGGACATCACAGAGTTGAGGCGGCGTGAGGATAGAGCTGGCCATTTGCGCGACAAGTTTGTTGGTTCCGATACCGGCGACGGCTTGTAGCCCAAGCCGAGATGTGACATCGCGCTCTAAGCGCATCGTGGTGTCACAGGTTGCGCCAAAGAGTCGAGTGGTGCCGGTCAAATCCAAATAAAAATGCCCCGGCCTAAACGACTCCCAAATGGGTGCGATCGGTGTCATGAGCGACACGAGGGCATAATGGGCTTGGGCAACACGAGCAGGGTTGGGAGGCACGAGTCGAAGCGAGGGACAGCGTCGTCTGGCCCGGTCGGCCGGAAGTCCTGGTATTACTCCGGCCTCTTCGGCTTCGGGAGAAACTTCACGGATGATGGCACGGGACGCATGCGCAGAAGCCACGGCGACAGGTCTGGTGCGTAAAGAGGGGGTATCGAGGCGCGCCAGGGCCACTTCGAATCGAGGAATACATAAACAGACAATCTGACGATCCATCATTTTTCATCTAGCCACAATGCCGAATGACCCCGATCACCACTCCTTCAATCGCAAATTCGTCCTGCGGAGTCACCAGAATCGGAGCCATGGTCGCGTTTGCCGGATGCAGTTCTATCTGCCCTTCTCTATTGTAATATTTCTTAATCGTTGCCTCCTGATTCACCAGCGCGACGACGGTTTGTCCATTTCGCGCCATTTTTTGCTTGTGTACAATCACTAGGTCGCCGGGGAGGATGCCTTCGTCCCTCATTGATTCACCTTTCACGCGTAACGCGAAATTGTCTCCTGTTCGCAGCATGGAGGGTGGAACTTCCACCAGCTCGGTTTGGGGAATGGGTTCAATCGGGTTGCCAGCGGCAACGATACCGGCCATGGGAATTTGTGTCGGGGAGTCCAGGTGGGAGAGGATGGCTTCGACCACTCCAGGAATCCGGCGCATTCCGCATTCGTAGCGGGTAATGGTCATGCGGGTGGTGCGGAGGCGTTCAGCTAGTTGGTTTTGGGTTAACCCGAGGCGTTGTCGAATCTGTTTGAATGTTTCAGGCGTCATGTAACCAATGGTTACATTAAGCCATGAGAGGTGTCAAGAGAGGTGGTTGCCACCGACTCACTCATAATTATATCAATGCTAAATTACGCAACAATTTGATTTATATTATTTTTTAGTAACTCTATTATGCTAAATAGGGCGAATCTCTCATGCCATCTATGGACGGCTTCCGAGAATGTCACCCTTAGAACAGCTCATCGTGAGAAGACCCCTCAGCAATGTTTCCTGTTTACGAACCAAGAAGTGATCAAGATTTACCCTATGAAAAAAGCCCGCATGTTCATGCCTGCGGATCCTGTACGGTCGTGTAACGTCGTGCAGGAATACTGCCGCCGGCATGCCTCAACACATTCGGTAATCACAAGAAAGAAGAGGAGAATCTGATGTTTGAATGGCTGACAAGTCCTGAAGCATGGATCGCATTAGGCACGTTAACCGCGTTAGAAATTGTCCTGGGGATCGATAACATTATCTTCATCTCCATCCTTGTCGGACGTCTTCCAGAGAGTCAGCGGGTGCTTGCCAGAAGAGCAGGGCTTGGCCTCGCCATGGTGGCGCGCCTGGGATTGCTGTTTTCGATTTCCTGGGTCATGGGACTCACCGAACCGTTAGTGACGGTGTTCACCCACGCGATTTCAGGGCGCGATATCATTCTGGTGGGGGGAGGGCTGTTTCTAATGGCAAAAGCTACGCATGAAATCCATAACAGTCTGGAAGGGCTAGAAGAAGAGAGCGGGCGCGCAACTGTGGCGGCCAGCTTGGGAATGGTTCTCGTCCAGATTGCGGTTTTGGATATTGTGTTTTCATTGGATTCGGTGATCACCGCGGTCGGTCTGGTCGATCAGGTTTCTCTCATGGCCATCGCCATCATCCTGGCCGTACTCGTGATGCTGATGGCCGCAAAAGCGATTGGAGATTTTGTCGATGAGCATCCGACCATCAAAGTTCTTGCCCTCTCATTTCTCATTCTTGTGGGTGTGACCCTGATGGTGGAGGGCTTCGAGGTACATGTCCCGAAGGGCTATATTTATTTTTCAATGGCGTTTTCCGTCACGGTGGAAATGCTCAATATTCGCATGCGGAAAAAACGAGCCCCGGTCAAACTGTACAAGACGATTTCCGAATAGCCGAAAAACAAGCCAGCGCGACAGGAAGCATTTAAAGCCTTGCACACAAGAGGGGAGAGGATGTGGTTTCGGCCACCCGTCTGTGTGGGGGAAGTCCTAGATGATGTGGTGCAAGATGCGCTATTGCGGATATTGGTGCTCGCGGCAGATCAATTGAACGTCTTGCACGCTTAATGGTTCTCGTGTCAAACCGCAGACATACCCGTTTTTCTCATGATCTTCATTGAAACGACAGGTGTGGCAGGCACCAAAGGCTTTTCGTCCATTGGTTTGCTGCATGTCTCGCAAGATTGAGCGGAAGACCGAAGTCAATTCAGCGATTTTCCTGGAGTCTGTCATCGCCAGTGCCGGTTCCAGACTTCTGGCGAGAAGGGCTTTTTTAATGAGATGGCTGCCCTTGCTGGTCGGCGCAAGGCGTACGATTCGTTTATCCTGTTTATCCGCTTGCTTCCGCAGGAATCCCTTCTGCTCTAAGACCTTGAGCGATTGTGAGACGGTTCCCTTCGTGAGTCCCAGGTACTCCGCCACGGCTTGCGGCGTATTCGAATAGCGATTGCATTGCGTCAGATACGTCAGCGCGTCCATCTGTACTGGCTGTAATCCATAACGCAGACCAAATGCCCGTGCCTCCATCCGTTGCAGGTTGTTCAATCGCTCTAAGACATCATTGGCTTCTTGGGCGCTCATGGGACAATTGTATCGTCTCGATACAGATTTGACAAATGAAAATATCGCTGCTAAATTCCATTTAGTTTCGACTCAATACCAATTTTCATCTTTCAAAAGGAGACAGGTTATGAAGAAAGCCGTGTTTTATCATGCAGGGTGCCCGGTCTGTGTGTCTGCGGAGACGATGGTGACTCAGGCCATTGATCG
>JACDDF010000301.1 GCA_013817135.1 Nitrospirales bacterium | reverse complement strand
TCAGCGTCCTTGTGAGACGCTACACGCCGCACGGCTTGAAGCTCGCAGTCAAGCGCCTGCCTCACAAACGGAATAAACACGGCATCAGGTTGAGTCCGAAAATACAGCATCTCTCGTGGTCCAAACGGGTAAACCCTGGCTAATTTTCGTGAAGGGCTTGTGTAACGAGGTCCGTCATGGTGTGCAATTGGAAAGGCTTATCGATGGTGTGTTGAGCTCCTAAGCGACGAGCGAGGTCCAACAAATCGAGTTTGGCTCGCTCACTTCCGCCGGACATCGCTATGATTTTTACCTGAGGAAATTCCCGCCGCAAATCCAGTATGGTCTCAAGCCCCTCTTTTTCGGGCATAAGAATGTCTAAAATAATAAGATCGGCTGGGCGGTTGCGATATTCCTTGATGCCTTCGACTCCGTTTGGGGCACAGTCCACAGTATATCCCTTATCTTCCAAGGCCTGCTTTAACAGGTCACAAACCTGCCGATCATCATCCACAACAAGAATGTTTGCCATTATTTTGTCTCTTTCCACGCCCCACTCCGGATGGTCATCTTCCTCTTCCCCGGGAAAAGATCCACCACGAACTGTGCGACCAACTTTGGCTCCTCCAGAGATTAATGGTTTGGGCCAACCTCAAAACATCCCGGATCGGCCCTCGAACGTCATCCCCAATGAACCGTCCATTTCTGGCATTCATGATTATTGAATAGCATTCCCGGAATAGCCGGCATCTCCTGGAGTTACTCACGACCCACAACCAAACAGGAGAACCGTGGCTTGCGGATTTATTCCCCTTCGGATAGGTCAAGACTCGGCTAACGAGGAAGGTGTTTTGTCGAGCACATGGCGAATAATGGGAACCAGGTCCCGAATTGCCAATGGCTTCATTAAATAACCCTGAATTCCCAATGCCTTCGCTCGTTCCGCCGAGATCACATGACTGAATCCTGTACACAAAATGATGGGGAGGTCCGGGCGAATCCGCAGAAGCTCACGGGATAAGGCCTCACCGGTCAATCCCGGCATGGCTTGGTCAGTAATGACGAGATCAAAACGATGCGGGTCTTCGCTAAAAGTCCTCAGAGCTTCGATTGAACTCGTGTGCACCTCCACCGTATATCCCAGTTGCGTGAGAAGTTCCCTCCCAAGCCTCACAATTGTCTCTTCATCATCCACAAATAAAATTGATTCTTTCCTATTCTGAATAGCTTTTGGATCGTGAATAGGCTCTATGACCTGGGTCGGAACGGTCGGGATATAAACGTCTATCTTTGTCCCTTTATTCACGACACTATCCACGACAATGGCTCCTCTATGACCCGTAATAATTCCATGCACCACGGCCATCCCCATCCCCGACCCTTCTCCAATCGGCTTGGTGGTAAAGAAAGGATCAAACAGCCGTTCAAGTACCTCAGGAGTCATGCCCGAACCGGTATCTTCCACCGTCAACCGAACATGCGTACCAATATGTAATCCCAAGATCGCTCCGGTGAGTTCCTCTGTCACTTCCACATCATCCAGAGCGACTTTCAAAATCCCGCCGGGTTCTCGCATGGCATATTCAGCGTTGGTGCATAGATTGATAATGATCTGATGCATTTGGGTCGGATCCGCTAGAATGGTGGCCTCTGTTTTCAATGATTGACGGATCTCAATTGTCGTGGGAATCGTGGATCGTAAGAGTTTCAGGGCTTCCCGGATGACCATGTTGAGAGGTGTGGGTTTCTTCCCCTGACCCGCTTGACGACTAAAGGTCAAAATTTGGAGCACCAAGTGCTTGGCTCGGTGACCAGCAGTCAACACTTCTTGAAGATTTCGTTGGGTACGGCTTTCCTTTGGCACCGTGGCCAATGCCAATTCGGTGTAGCCCAAAATTGCCGTTAAAATATTATTAAAATCATGGGCGATGCCGCCTGCCAGAGTCCCAATAGCTTCCATGCGGCTTGATTGCCGAAATTGGCGCTCGGTTTTCGTGAGAGCCTCTTCAACACGCTTCCGTTCTGTAATGTCCTCCGCCACTCCCGCAAGACTCAGCAAGTCCCCATTGGACTTTCGAATAGGAACTGTTTGTATTCGCACCCACCGCATGGTGTTATCCGGTCTCACAATCCGGCATTCTCCCTGAACCCCAGTCCCATCCGGCTCAATTTGGTGAGTGAGAAATCGTGGTTGATCATGAGGATGAATCGCATTCCATAGACTTTGAGAATCTTCTATAAGACTTGCACAACTGCGACCCCAGACGCTTTCATATTGAGGGCTCACATACCAGACTTCAGACTGGTCAGGGGCAAAGACCCAAAAAACTTCCTTAATATGATCCACAAGTTGCCGAAACCGTTCATCCCGCTCTGCCAGAGCTATCTCCAGGTCTTTGGTGTGTTCTGTCAGTTGGTCACGAAACGTTCGACGAATAATACCAAGCAATTCGGATGGTGACCCTTCCCGTTTGATGTAGGAAACGGCGCTCTCACCTATGACATCTTTCGCTGAATCCAGGCTGGCAAAGGCTAGACTTAGGACCAACTGAATTTCTGCATTCTTCGACTTGAGAAGAGCAAGCAATGAGACTCCGGCGACATCCGGCGCTTGCACATTGACCACTGCAACCGCAAAGCTTTCACATTTCGCATATTCCGAAGCTTCCGCAGCCGTCCTGGCCCCCACCACCTGATAGCCTTCCTCCGCTAGATCATTGACGTTCGTTTCCCATTGGCTTGGACGGTCTTCCACAATGAGGATTCGCAACCATTCCCTTCGCATCGTCATACATCCCTCCCTAATGCCTACCGTCCAGAACCGTGTACGTCACGCTTCAATTCTATTCGAAGGTCTATTTGGAGCTTCCTCCCTTTGAATCGTTTGGATCTAGACTTCCAAAGCCAAGGTCCACTTGGATGCCCACCTTTACCCCGGCTACTCCGGCACATCGTATTTGCCCATCGACGACACAGGATGTTGTTTTCCCTTACGGGATTGATCGCGGCTCGTGGACTTCCAATGGCCGACACCAGTGCTTCTCCCTCATCCAGGCCCATCATACCAATCCCGGCATAAATGGTCACGCACTTACTCTTCCTCAAGAAAGGGGGAAGGTTAGGGATTAAAAATGAATATCGGGGAGAGATTCGTTGGCAATTCCAATCGCTCCTCTGTGATGTCAAAAAAAACGGTGAATCACCATTCATTACACCATGACATCACAAGCCACTCATGACTGCTCAATAGAAGAGGATACGTTTTATCATATTAGCCGTTAAGGGAGTGTGGCGAATAGCCTAGAGACAAAAGGAAGCATGAAAAAGGTTAGACATCCCTAAAGGAAGGAAGGGAAGAAAAAACGTGCAGGTAATTTGGTAATTTCATGAAGGGCCGCTTTAGTAGCTTCACCCTGCTGCTGTGTTACCCCAGCTATCTCCCTCCAGCCAATGCCTGCTCTTTCGAGGGACCAGCCTTGACCGCTAAGGCAATCTCGTCTTGAATCCCTTGCGCCATTTTCCGCCGATTATTCGCATCGCGAATAGGTCGCCCAACGACTAAAAAATCCGCCCCGGCTCGAATGGCATCAAAAGGAGTTAACGAACGTTGATGTTCATGGGTGTTCTGCCCGGCCGGTCTCACACCTGGAGAGACAATGAGCGCCTTCTGACCAAACCGTTCTCTCAGAATTCCGACATATTTTCCTGAGGCGATCAGGCCATCGCACCCTTGGGCCATCGCCATATCTGCCCGCCACAATACGTAGTCATCCAGAGAATGAAAACGTGCAGGATCTCCCGCCTGTACACTTAACATCCCCAGGTCTTGAAGATCCTTCTCCCCCCAGCTCGAAAGGAGCGGAACGGTCAAAATTTGTATTGTCCCGGCGCCTCGACCAAGCACCGCAGCTTTGGCCGTGGCATGATTTCCAAAAATGGTAAGAAAATCTACCTCCAGGTCAGCCGCCAGATTCACGGCTCGACGCACCGTTTCATCGATATCATTCATCTTTAGATCTAAAAAGATCCGGCAATTTTGTGCGCGTAATTCCTTAATAAAATCGGCATTAACGGCCAGAAATAATTCCAGGCCAATTTTATAAAACCAGGCGACACCCTCTAAATCCTTCACATATCGACGAGCCTCCTCTACGGAGGAAACATCAAGTGCGACAATTAACCGTTCCTGGATGGGGATTCCCGCGTTCATTCCCAATTCACCATATACTTGATCCGTTAATAATTCATTAAAATAAGAGGATGAGGAATCTGAATATCGCCCAAGGAAAGATAGCCGAGGAAATTATCCCTGGCTTTTGTATCGGCTATTCGCAACCCACCCAATTACCTCATGACCATGGCCAAATTCTTATTTATCATCAACGGAGAGTGCCATAACCAATGGATGAACTCAAGTGATACCCCATCAAGAGCATACCTGCCATTTATGGC
>JACDDF010000300.1 GCA_013817135.1 Nitrospirales bacterium | reverse complement strand
GACGTGCGCCGTGCTCCCGGAATCACTGCAATCGGGACATGCGGCGACCAGTTTTGGCTGTATTGGAAACCGCGTCTATACGGGACTCGGGGATGATGAGGGCTATTACGCCATTCCCGGTGCCAAGGTGGCCGACGTCGTGGGTAAGTTGGCAGTCATCACCGAGGCCAATCGCCAATTGGAGGCGTTTCATCGGTCCCGCTTGTAAAGAGTTCCTCTGACCGACTCCGAACAGGAAGCTGAAGAAACTCGGAAGCGCCAAATCCCCCACTCTCCCGTGTTTGTTGAGGGTCTGAACAATGCTGGCACGAAACTCCAGGAGCTTTTCAGCATCCGATTAAGAGATCACGATGCCAAGACTCCTCCTACTCTTGCCGACCACAACCTATCGGGCAGAGGCGTTCCTCGAGGCAGCCCGGCGGGTGCAGGTATCCGTAACCATTGGGATAGAGCGGGTTCCTGAAAGCCTTCCCGTCGCGTCGGACGATGTGTTGTTGCTCGATGTTCGACATCCACAGACAGCCGCCCAGACCGTAGTCGAATTCGTCCAACATCACCCGATCGATGCGGTGATCGGAGTCGACGATGTGACCGCCGTCACGGCTGCTGCCGTGGCGGAGGCAATAGGATTACCCCATAACTCTGTGGCGTCCGTTACGGCCGCCAGAAACAAGCGGCAGATGCGGGAGTTATTGTCCCGAGAGGGCATTCCTGTTCCTCGACACAAGGTGTTCCCCCTCGACGGGGATGCGAGAGCCTTCGCGAAACTGATTGTCTATCCCTGCGTCGTGAAGCCACTCATCCTCTCCGCCAGTTGTGGAGTGATTCGTGCCAATGACGAGCAGGAGTTTGAGAATGCGTTCCACCGAGTGGGCACCCTTCTCATCAACTTAAATCTGGCAGCAGTGGACGAGCAGGCCCGTTGGATCCTCGTCGAAGATTTTGTTCCGGGGATCGAAGTGGCGTTGGAGGGTTTGCTCACAAAGGGAGTCTTCCAGCCACTGGCCATGTTCGATAAGCCTGATCCGCTCGACGGCCCCTATTTCGAAGAGACGCTCTATATCACGCCTTCCCGTCTCTCCTCAGACCTACAACAGCAGGTTGTCGACTGCGCAGATCGAACCGCAAAGGCACTCGGACTACGGGAAGGGCCGGTGCATGGGGAGTTCCGTCTGAATGAGAACGGCGTGTGGGTCATTGAGATGGCGGCACGAGCCATCGGCGGGCGCTGCTCCAGAACGCTGGACTTTTCATCAGGTATATCGCTCGAGGAGCTGATTCTCCGCCACTCCCTCCAAATGCCACTCCCTCCGCTCACCAGGCCAAAACAGGCGGCAGGAGTGATGATGCTTCCAATTCCGTATAGCGGAAGGCTGCATGAAGTGAGAGGGCAGGCTGAAGCCAAGGCGGTACCCGGAGTTGTCGAACTGACGATAACGGCAGAGCCTGGAGAAGAACTCATTCCACTTCCGGAAGGGACGCGCTACTTGGGCTTTCTCTTAGCAAGGGGGCAGACACCGGAGGATGTGGAGCGTTCGCTTCGTGAGGCTCACCAACGATTGACGGTCGTCATAAGCGCTTCACCACCGACAACCGACAGATCGCCATCACCTCACTCAAGAGCCATGAGATTTTGAATGCACCCACCCAGGCTCCGCCAACCTGGCGTTCTCTAGCTTGGATTCTTCTTCACCTCTGTGGTCATGCTCCGTGACCACTCATCCAGGCTCTTGCCCTGTGCCGGCACGTCCGGGAGCTCAGTCATATCGTGCACCCATGCACCCTTCACGGTCTCACTATCGTCGGCAATGGACTTCTTAATGGCCTCAACCTCCTTGTCGAACCGTTCGGGGGCTTGCTCAAGGATGCGCCTGATCTTCCACTTCGTCGTCGGCTTCCCTTCTGCATCCAAGTCACAGGCGTAGTGAACGATATCCACCTTTCCGGTCTCAAGGATCCTGGACAACATCCTATACGTCACGCCTGTACTCGACTGAATAAGCGCAGCCTTATAGAGACGCTGACATTTGTCCGGATCCACATCTAACGCCGTGAGATCCTCCATGGCCTTGGCGGCGACTGCTGGCGACGTATCAACCTCTCCCATAGTCGTATTCCTCCCTGCAAGGGTTTGAATCTGATGGCAAAGCACCAGTGTTGAACCTACCAGACAATTCTGAAACAGGGCAAGACGAGGGCAAATATTTGATCGTAGTCAGGCAATGATATCGGCCTCTCACAACAGCTGGGGACTCGGCGGACCGTCGAGGCCTAGCTGAAAAAACTTTGCTCCATTGGCGCTTGGCGTCAGAGAAGTCATACTGGCCTATCTCCTTCTTTTCGAAATTGGCCATAAAGATCTTCTGCAACCAATGTATTCCCCGGAATTTTTGGTACACCTTTATCTTCATCATTTTGTTGGCTTTTGATAAATTCAACATAATCTACTAGATTGGATTTAACTCAACCTGACGATATTCAAGACCTGGAGAGGAGAAGATGATGGATGATGCCCCTGGGTTGATTTTTTCTTGCGCGCTGGATGGGACCGGGGACGCCCGGGAATTGACCTGGCCGGAAGTGAAGACGTGGTCGTCACAAGAAGAAATCTTGTGGGTTCATTGTGATCGAACCCATGCAGATATCCAACAATGGCTCCAAGAGGAAAGTGGCATCAACTCCCTTGTTGTCGATGCCCTCCTGGCAGAAGAAACGCGTCCACGGTTCACTATTTTTGATGATAGCTTTCTCTTGATCCTCCGCGGCGTCAATTTTAATCCCGGTGCAGAACCCGACGATATGGTCTCTATTCGGCTTTTTGTTGACGCCTATCGTATCGTGAGCGTCCGGCATCGTCCGGTCATGACTATCCAGGATATTCATGCCAGCTTCGCAAACCACAGTGGCCCCATATCCCCAGGCGATTTCCTTGCGGTGTTGACTGACCGATTGATGGAACGGATGGCCCCGGTTATCGGCCAGCTAGACGAAGAAATTGATGACATCGAAGATCAAATGATTGAGCAGGCCAGCCACCAGCTTCGCAGTCAGCTTGGTATCTTGAGACGTCAGGCCATATCACTCCGCCGGTACATCGCCCCCCAACGGGAAGTCATCTCCCAACTCCAGCTCGCGCCAGTCACGTGGCTGAGCTCACCGCAGCGAGCCAAAATTCGCGAAGTGGCGGATTATCTCATTTGCTATGTCGAAGACCTTGATGCAGCCCGTGAGCGTATGGGAGTCATGCAAGAAGAACTGACGGGAAAATTATCCGAGCAGATGAACAAGACCATGTATATTCTCACAGTGTTAGCCGGAATTTTTCTCCCCATTACCTTTGTGACCGGTCTTCTGGGAATCAATGTCGGTGGAATCCCCGGATCTGAAAATCCCTGGGCCTTCATCATGGTCTGTGTCACCTTAACCTCAGCAGGGCTATTACTCGTTGGCATTTTTCGTTGGTTAAAATGGTTATAAAGTCATGTACCACAAAGGTCCAGGCACAAAGCGGCGCCATCTATGGCTAAGGGTTTTCCAGGAATAGACCACGGGTCTTCTGATACTAATCGCCGTGGAGGGAAGAGGGGTGGATTAGGCTTATATGGGCAATAACAATAAGATGTGCCAATTTCACCTTTCAGAAAAGGCCACCCAAATTTCATTTTTAACCTGAGCAACGTGCTAACGCATTGGCAGCAGGAGACACATTCTATCAAGTTGAACATCTGGCAAGGCGGGCATAAGGAAAGGTTTCACGGCCCCTTGTCGGATCAGGGAAAATCACTTCTTATATTCAAAAACGAAGATATCTTCCTTTCAATTTTTCTATGGAACGATGTGAAAGCTTACTCGCTAATAGATCAGCCTTAAACAGCCTGTTCTATTTTTTGTTCAAACTAGCGGGAAAGTAGGAGCCATCATTCTTTTCCACCCCATAATTTCTAAAGATCTGGCTGCAAGATTGTTGGAGGGATGGGAGATGAGGGGGTTTCGACAAGAAGCCTTGGGCTCCTTCCATCAGCACTTGGTGGCGGGTTCGTTCATCCGACTTTTCTGACATGATCAGCACGGGAATCCGATACCCCAACCATCGCAATTCATTAAGCATAGTCCTCCCGTCCATAACAGGCATGTCCATATCCACCAATATGCCACCAACCGAATGACGGCCCACGACAATCAAGGCTTCCCACCCATTTCCTGCGGTAACGACATCGTAACCCCACTCCTGAAGCGCCTCCTTCAACAACACCACTACCGCAGAATCATTTCCCACAATTAACAGACATTGAGGATTTTTCATTTTCACCTCATGGGATTTATTGAGCCAGAAAGGCGCAAACCCGGATTTTGGCACATGCGTTGCGAGTGAGGGGGATAATGAGAGTTGTTCCATGAGTGACCCGCCTTTCCGTGTTTCGCCTATAAAGTC
>JACDDF010000299.1 GCA_013817135.1 Nitrospirales bacterium | reverse complement strand
CATGCATACAGACTGACGTCATCTGTTCCAACGGCACCGCCTGGAGCCCGGACGGCCGAACCATGTATTACACGGAAAGCTTTCGTTACGCGATTTTCGCGTATGACTTTAACGCCACGACGAGCTCCCTGACGAATCGTCGCACCTTTGCAGAGGTTGACCGCAAGCTTGATGCGTTTTCGGATGGTTTATGTGTTGATTCGGAAGGGTTCGTCTGGAGTAATCAGGTCGGCATCGGGCGGGTTGTTCGGTACGATCCTGCGGGGCGCATCGCCTGTCAAATACAGCTTCCCGTTCCCATGGCGGTCGGCTGTACGTTCGGCGGCGATGATCTCGGTACATTATTCATCACGTCGGCTCGCGAAACCATGACGCCGCAACAGCTTCAACAGGCTCCGCTCTCCGGCAGCATCTCTGCCATCACGCCCGGCGTCAAAGGACAAGCAGTCACGTCATTCAATGGTTGAAGAAACGAAAGGTTATCCAATGAACGCCAATAAATGATTCCCGCCGCAAGCGGACGGGGTATGCAGAGGAGATATGATTGGTGAGGAGGCAATCACGGTTTCTCAGGCGCTTCCCTTTTTTCGGTAACCCCGCGGCAAGCCACAAGGAAGAGTTGATTCAAGAGATTGTAAGAGCCGCTATCAAGCGCCGACGGAAAATAGCGGAGCACCGAAAGACTCACAACGCCCAACGAAGCTCGGAAATGAAGGGAGGAGAACTGACATACCTTCAAGCTGGAGCAATCCGTGGAAGCAAATATTGACTTCTGCTTCGTCCACCTCAGCAAGCCGATGCGAAACTCTTTCGGCAGGGTGGCGAGGAATTAGCATCCTGTTCCGTGGCAACACATATCCTTTTTGAAAACGGTGTCCCCATGACAGAAAATCAAACCGCTTGTGGCGGACTTCGCGTATGAACCAGATTGTATCCATTGCCCTAAGTAGGGCTTGCTGAGAAAGTCATGTTCCATGGGCCGTTCAGACTCCCGCGAGGCATTCTGGCCTCCATGTCCCTCTGCCCTTGAGACCATCCAGACGATCGTCACGAAAATGGGTCTGCATCTCGAGCCACCAGCCAGCCAGCCGGGTGTTCCCTGTGTTCCTCCAGTCCTGCCACCAAGAAACGAGCCACGAAAAAACCGCTTGAGTGAGGAGATGCTCTAAGTTCATCACCAGAAATGAGAGGTGAATCATCGTTTCGGAGGTCAGCGCCAGCTTTGCCATCAGGCGTCCGAGCCCAAACCGGCGTTTGGCTTGTCCAAACTTACCTTCCACCGCCATCCGAGCGGTCGCATCATCGTGGGCTTGTTGGTGCGCATGCTTCACCTGCTCGGCCGTGGCCTCGGTACTTGTTCGTGGGCGGCCCAACGGGGGTCCTGACAGACGAATCCCTCGCCCGGCACAGTACCGACGGTTCTCACGGGTCCGGTAGATTTGATCCACGTGTACCGAGGCGGGAGCATGCCCAAACCGGCGTCGGTACGCGTCGATCTGTTGCACCAAATCCACCGATTCGTTGTAGGCGTCCCAACTAATGGGATCCACAAAGCTGACTCCATCAACCACACTGACGGAAATCTTCGCGCCAAACTCGACGGCGGTGCCGGCTTTGCCGCGGACGATAGGCCGGACATGCGGCTGACTGAGGCTGACGAGACGATCCGCGATGCGATGACAGCGGTGCGTGTACATCCAGAGCTGTTGCCGATAGAGTTCGTGAATGACCAGCAGCTGACGGTAGCGTTTTCGGGGTAAGGCCACGAGCCGCCCTGCTTGAGCCATGACGGCAATGGCGCTCAGATTGCGCCGGAGATACCGGAGTTGCTTCCCAATGCCTTGTCGAAGTTTCCGCCTCCCCGGTTTTCTGGCTTTGGCCACCCGCAAGTACGCCTGTCTGGCCTTCTGCCGATAGGTGCGGGGCTTCTTCGTTGGACTCGGTCGAGCGGCATGTAAGCCATCGATGATCGCTTCCGTTTTCTCGCGAGCGTCATTGAGCAGTTTGAGGTCTGTGGGATAGGTGATATCCGCGGGCACACAGGTGGCATCGACGAGCAGCTGGCCGTTCGGAGGAGTGGACTCGTCTCCTTCTTTCGCGGTGCCCAGGTCAGTGGAGGGCGCATCGTTTGTGGGTGGGGTCTCCTTGGTCGGCTGGGCGTCGGCAATCAGCTGGGCAATGGCCTCGTTGATCGTGCCTAAACTATCGTGGGTGAACCGCTTGCGAAAGGTGGTCAGCAGGGAATGGTGAAAGGGGGCCTCGGCTTGATACGCCGTCAGGCCCAAGAAGTATTGCAGATACGGGTTTTCGGCAATCTGCTCCACCAGTTCACGGTCCGTGACGCCCAGGCGCTCTTTGAGGATGAGGGCACCTAGCGCGATGCGTGAGGACTTTGCGGGCGAGCCCAGGTCCTCTTGGGAAAACTGCTGAGCATACGCCGCTTCGACAACCGCCCAGGGAATCTGTTTCGCCAACAGGACCCAACGGTTATCACTCCGCAGTTTGCCGCCAAAGGGCAGGACGAAATCTTCAAAGGCTAACTGATTCACATCGGGCTTTCGATACATGAGGGCTCCTGGTGCAAGCTTTTTGGGGTGGGATGGAATGTTTCTGTGCACGTCGCCTCTTGTTGTACAAACAAAAGCTCGCTCGAATCAACTCGTTTCGCTTTGTTCAGCAAGCCCTAAGTATATTTATCGCATTAGTCTGAGGTCCACTATCCGGTGGACCCCCACCCAATAAGGCAAACAGGTAGCGTGGGCCAGGCAGCTCGACGAACGCCGCTTCTCCTGTGGCTCCAAACTGCATGGAAAAGCCCAGCCCCTTCGTCAGGGGATCACTGTCGCTCACCGTCACTTTCACCACACTCGACCCAGTATAGAGCTGGTCATCAACCTCGACTTCTACCGTCATTTTTTGGTGCCACGTGTAGGGAAACCAAAAATGCTGACAATAGGCGACGGACGCCGCGATTAATGCCAACACCACAATGAGAATGGTTCTTTTCATACCTGCCCGCTCCCTCCCGAAAATGTTCGTGGTCCCTAACTTCCCGCCTCCTTGCGGTTTATCGCTCGCTTTGACTGGCTGAAGAAGCACCGCTTCCAGCGGAGATACTCGACAACACCCTACAGACATAACCACTGAAGCCTGGCCTGTGGCGAGGCCGAGACAAGCAGCCAACGCCAGGCACTATTGGAATCTCCCACATTTCTTATCCCTCTCCCCTTCGCCTATCGACGCCTGCCGTCCGGCCCACGGGACGGACGCTCTTACCACCCGGCGGGCCTTGTCTGAGCCCCGCGAGTTGGCCCGCTCTTCCCTATCCGCGTCCGTCCCATCCGAAAAAGCCGGATGGGGCGTCCCTGGTTTTGGCTACTTTTGCCGAAACAAAAGTAGCTCGGCTGCCGGGCCGAAACCCCGGCTCAACAGCATCTCTCAAACTTTTGTATACATACATCGGCGAAAAAATTCGTAAGACTAAAATCTTGCCAATAATGGCTCCGTTCACGCGGGCTCATTGACCTTCGCCTGATTCTACAGAGGGCCTATCTTTTCCTGGTTCCTACCAGACTTGGTTCATTGCTTGATGAACGATGATGAACCCTAGTGACATTCTCGTTTCGAACTTCATGAAATCTTGCCCTCTAAAACTATTTCGGCAATAATCCCTCGATTAAGAATCTAATGGGAAAACCCATTCAACACCATCTGTAAAGACAAAGGAGAGTCGTATGTTGTGCTGGATGTTTCGAGTGGCAATCGTAGGAAGCGTGATTGCAATGGGTGGGTTGTCGGCCTATGCCGGTGAAACGGAAGGATCGCAGGTGACGATTACCTCCCCGCGCAATGGCGAAATCGTCGAATCAACTGTTGAACTCACGTATACTTTACGAAAAGGCACCAAAGCCGACCATGTCCATGCCTTTGTCGATGGCCAATACCAAAAAGGATTCAAAGGCACACTTCAAGGATTGACTCCGGGTACGCATCTGATCACGGTCAAGGTGGCCGATCATGACCATGAAATTCTTGACACGTCTGATTCAATCGAGGTTGAAGTGAAATAACGAAGGACCTGATGAGGAGAATGGAGGAACGGGTTGCTGACACGTTGGCTGGCAGCTCTGGAATCGGGCAATCCCTCACATCAGATTTAAAAAAAGAGTGACACAACCCTACGCGTAGATTGATCCGGATGCCCTATCACGCAGGAAACGTCGAATCCGGAGTGGGACCTTCATCCAGGATGTCCCGGAGCGCAAGAGCCAGAGACAGTCCGTTGACCGGCTTCATTAAGAAGGCCTGAATGCCGAGTTGCTTGGCTTTTTCTTGGGTCATGGTGTGGCTAAACCCCGTACACAACAGAATAGGAATATCCGCTCGAATACCTAATAACGCGCGGGATAAGGCCTCCCCGCTCATCGTCGGCATGGTTTGA
>JACDDF010000298.1 GCA_013817135.1 Nitrospirales bacterium | reverse complement strand
CGACATGTGCTGCAATCGTAAACGGGACGGAATCGGGAAGGGCGATCTGCAGAAGACCATTCAGCGCACTCAAACGGTCCCCGTTTATCTGGACTTGGAGGTCAAACATCTGGTCGGAGTTCCCCTCTCCGATTCTTCCCTCGATAGACGCGGATGCTCCCGTTGTAGAGAGAACGCCATCCACCGGCCAGGGTTCTGTCAAGGTGAACAAATCCATTATACGGCCGCCAATAAGATCAATGTGGACAGGGCTATCCTGGTAGGTTCCCTCAATGGAAATTTTTCTGTGCTGATCGTCAGGAGCAATGAACTCCCCCTGATGAATCAACACTTCGGTCGTTTCCTCAGCAGGGAAGGGCCTGTACATGATTCGGGAGTGTTCAATTGTGATTGCCCCTCTTTCGGCAAAAGTCATGAAGACCGAAGGCACGGCCCGGGACAACATGCCAGGCTGAGTGACTTTCCGGAACGTCCAGTTGTCGAGACCTTCGGACCCTTCTTCCAAAAGAAGTTCTGCTCCTTCCAGAGCAATCTTTTGAACCTCCAAACGGCGCCGGAGAAGCGGTCCCAGGGACAATCCGATTTCAAGTCGATCGGCTCGAAACAGATGTGGTTGATAAGCCCATGGGGAATTAGCCACATGAACGTCTTCCAGAACTAAGGTTGGTTGCAGAGAGAAGGTGAGAGAGATTGGTCCTTCAAGCTTGACGGTTCGCCCCATGGCCGCCGAAAAACCCGCTTCTAAGGATTCCCGGTATACGTCTTCTTCATAAAAAGGAAAAAGAATATAGGCGAGGGTAATGCTTACCCCAACAACAAGAACACTACCAAGCCCAAACCACAGAGAGCGACGACGCATGGTTTTCCCTAATAAGTGCGGATTCTATGCCAGGTCATACTAAACAGAATCAATGGTTCTCAACTCAAGAAGAGAAGGACTCAATATAAAGAGCTTCAATAAACTTCCCATAAAATTTGCCCGGCTAACCCTGACCACATCGAGCAAAGTAACAACGCAAGTTTTCGGCTCAAGTCTCAAACAGAAATCTCATGAACCATGGGTTAAGCCCCGGCCGTCGAGAGGTGTAGGCTGTGCACAATCGAAGAACTCAAAAAATCGAGAGGGGATTAAAGCCAATGAGACTCGGTTGTCAGGTAAAATAGGATTGACACCGTCCGCGGGAATGAGGTTGCAACAACCCCTTTTGGAAGGCCATCAGGGAGAACTGAATACGATGCGCCTCAAGGTCCCTTCTCCTAACCGTCGATCAATACCTCTTTAAAGAAAAAATTCCATAAAGGCCAGCCCAATGCATAGAACCTTAACGAAAATGAGAGAAAAATCCTTATGTTCCCACACGTCCATGAAAGCCGCCCAAGGTCATATCCTCATCGACCTTGGCAGCGCCTGAACCCTTCTCATACTGTTGTTACCCCACCCGGTACCCCGCCGGAGCGGATGCCTGTTCGGGTTGCAGGACGAAATCATAACCCAACAGGCGACCGGCCTGCTACCTGGGAATATGCAAGACAATCTTTCCGCAATAGGACACAGATGTTGAATCAGACTTATTTGGGATGTCCGTTTCATCAACAGAAACCCTTCAGCAAAATCGTGTGCGTTGCTCGGGCAACACGGATCTCCTGCACGACAATTCACTCAATGGCCGGCCGTTGAGCGCCAGCGTTTTCCAACCCTTGGTAACAACTCATACCACTGTCACAATGAACAGTTCTCTTCATGACGATCCTTATTTTTCACAAGGGCTCTCACACTTGTTGAATGGGAGCAAGTCAAGATTATTCAACATATATTTCATTTTCCACATTGGTTATCCCTCACCGGATCGATCAACGACTTTGTCTTCACAGCCGTGGTTCAATTCATGGGAAAAGGAGAAAAAACTTCAAATCCCCACTACTTCGTGGATGGCCTGTTGAGGTCCGACACTAGACGGGATATCAGCGCATACACTTGGGCATCAATGGTGTTAGGTTCTAGAAAAAATTCCCGGTCATCATGGACGGCCAGGAAGATAGTCTTTGTCTCAGAACTCAGTTGCGGTATTTATGAAAGACAACGATTCAGGGGGTTTTGAGTTCAATAGATCAAAGCAAAACCATTCTCAAAAAAGAGGCGGATTTGCGGGCAGATGCCGCAGTGCTCCAAGAGGAAAAAAAACGGACAGATGCCACCCACGCCTATGGAGGCTAGGCCTACAACTCTAGCTCCCCAGGATGAGGTTATGCTTCTAAATGGTATGGGTGGATACGGTTATTCTGCCTGCGGCGTGGGAATGCCCATGATGTTTGACACAATCGTGAGATCGCTCACAGGAATAGCCATCCGCTACAGGGATGGCCACTGATGTTTAACAGGTGGGGCAGAAACCCGACAGGTCAACAGATTCACCTTCCAGTCATGAGGATGGAAAAATACCTTTTAGAGATATCGTTGATCTGCTGTGTCATGAACCAGAAGACCTGCCCCCTGTGATGGCAGCGAGGAAAATGGAGGCTTGAGTCATTTCGTGGCAATCCGTTCGAAATTTTTCGTTCAAACTTTTTTTAAGATAGACTCAGGGTTCAGGACAATTGCGAAGAGTACTTCCCGAAGAAGTCACTCAGAAGCCCATTTGCCTATCAGAACAGACGTAAATCAGTTATTCCTTGTCTTCCTCATCCTGAGTTAGAGCGGGCCTCTGGTGACACTGAGGACCACAAAGGATTTGTCATCAAAGGTGATTGTCAGTGACTCCCCCTTGTCCTGTGAGGGACTCTGGAGATCCATATAGGAATAGGTCCAGATATGAATATGCCCCTCATCTGTCTTGGTTTTGAGGCGGGCAATCGGCTCTCCAAGTAGAGTCAACACATCATCCTGAGTAGTTTTATGAGGGAGGATTTGACTTTCGATGTCTGGAGGTATCGGCCTCTCGCCCGTCTCATAGAGATAGGCACGCTTTTGCGCACATGCCGAGAGGAGAATAATGGTAAGAACCAATGCGCATGTTCGTGGTATCCAATACCATCCCCTATTCTTGAAAACACCTTTTCCAGAAATCGTCATGAAAGCCTCCCACAAATACAAAATTCTCATCAATCCCTTCCAGCTAAGGAAGAGCTGCTATATTACCTTTTTCGGCCTGAGAAGCAACCCCACTCAAAATTTCCACCTACCCACAAAAAAAAGTTTTTGCATGTAACAGAGGACCAGGTAGAGAGGCCCATCACAACACGAGCCTCCCAGGAGGGGCTATTGAATCTCCCCACCCTTGTCTTCAGGAATGTAGTATGGACACTCCCCTTGAGTTTTGCATGCTGAAATATGAGGACCCTGTCTTTTTTTCTATGATAGACTCCGCGGAATGCCTGGCACCGGAAAAAGGGTTTTTTCGCCCCTGCCTCATCATTTCAACCAGCGCAGGAGTCAGCACGAGAAGGCCTTTTTCACCGATACCGATACAGAAATCTCTTTATTTGGGATAAAAAACTCCTGAAATCGCCACCATGTCGAAATTCCGGCTTATTGCCTTAGAACCAATCACGTCTATCTTATGGCCATTGCTTCCACAGAGGAAAGGCTCCTCTGCCGGTCTTACCCACAAGTCAAAAAATCAGAACAGACGGTGAGCAATTCTTACCATACGAGCCATTGAAGCGCCGGAAGAAACAGATATGTTCATAAATAAGAAGCCTCCCCATTTCGCCATTTGGAGAAGACCCCAATGGAATAATGAAAAAAGACTCGGGCCAGATGATACCACCATAATCATTTCACCTCCCATGATAAAAATTTAATGTTAATAAAATTATAGCGGGTATTGGAGCATTAGGGTTTAGGGAAAGATAGCCAGGCGGCAACCATACACCCTTGGGTCAGCATCGATTGCCTTGGGGTAATATCCAAAAGCTATTCAAAAGGAAAATTATCTCCCTGCTACTATGTAAAAGAAAGCCAAAAAGCCAACCCCGTGACAAGCTACGAGAAAAAATCACTAAAATGCCTTATCATCAATAGAGAATTGGAATTTTCTGGATGCTTCATATCCCATGGGAGATGCATCAAGTCTGTGATCGACGGTTCTGCCGATAGCGTCGAATCAGAGTATTCGTGGAGCTATCATGACCCAGGTCCGGTGCCCGTTGTGCCGTCAGTTCAGGGGCAATCCGATTGGCAAGCACTTTGCCCAATTCCACTCCCCATTGATCGAAGGAATTCACATTCCAGATGGTTCCCTGCACGAACACTTTATGTTCATACAAGGCGATGAGTTTTCCCAGCATGGCCGGCGTCAGTTCCTCTGCCAGGATGGTGTTGGTGGGATGATTGCCCGCAAACGTTCGATGGGGAACCAGGGAAGCGGGAACGCCTTCGGCCTCGACCTCCTTGGCTGTTTTGCCGAAGGCGAGCGCCTCGGTTTGAGCGAAAAAATTCGCCAT
>JACDDF010000297.1:568-4444 GCA_013817135.1 Nitrospirales bacterium | reverse complement strand
AAAATTGTGAAGGGGTTTGACCCAAAGGAAGGTCAGCCGAAATGGGGTGACATTAATTTTCCCTATGACGAACGACCTGTGGCCTTTGTCTGTACTGACCGGATGTGTTCGGCTCCGGTCTTTCATGCAGAGGCTATGAAAAAGAGTGTGGCTGACATGATGGCCGTCATCAGGGACCCTGTACAAAAATGACGTGAGGGTGCTTAGATGCCCAGTTGCCATTCCGGTGGTTTTTGAGGGAATATCGTCTGTTCAAACCTTTTCATGTTTCCGTGAACTAAAAGGCCTAAGGCTTAGTCCAAAGGACCTAGTTCTTGATGGTTTTCTTGACACGTTTTTTTTATTCCTGATATATACGGAAGTGGGTGCTGTCGAACGATCCATACCAAGATCAAATTTTGTTTACCTGGTCGGGGTAAAACGGGTTGATCTTTTCACTTTAGGTTGTTTTCCCACGTCAACTCAATTTTATTCTTAACTAGGAGGAAGAATCATGAGGAATCGTCAGTCTTTAACTATGTCTTTTTTGGTTGGCTGCATTCTTATTGCTGCCCCATTGGTTGCGCAGGCAGGCGGGACCATCAAAGGAAAAGTCACGTTTGCCGGAGCAGTTCCACCACCGAAAGAATTTGCATTTTCAAAATTCCCCAATCCGGACTTTTGCAAGAAAAATGAGAGCAAAAGTGCGGATGGGAATACCCGGTTGCTGAAGGAAGTGGAAGTGGATGGAAGCAAGGGATTAAAGAATGCAGTGGTGGCGGTTACTGATATTGAAGACAAGGCCTTTTTAGATAAAGCCGGCAAGGAGGCCCCCCAATTGGTGGAAGCCGAATTGTGTGAGTTTCATCCGTATACCGGAATTGCCGTGAGTAAGGGCCAATTTAAGGTAGTCAATAACGATGCTGATCCAAGCGATCCTAAGTCAGCGGAAGGTGTGTTGCACAACCCGCATAGCTTCGATCAGTTGGGTGCCAAGTCAAGCACGGAGTTCAATATCGGATTAGCCAAGAAAGGCGACTCGTTGGATAAAAGTGTCAAGCTGAAAATGGCGAAAAAGGGTTCTGTGTTGCGTTTGCAATGTGACCAGCATGAATTTATGCAAGGCTGGTATTTGCCGGTGACCAATGCGAATTATGCTATAGCCAGCGCGGATGGGACCTTTGAAATCAAGGATGTGCCGGCTGGCAAGCACAAGCTGAGGGCGTGGCATCCACTTGCCGGCGAAGTGGAAGCCGATGTGGATGTGAAGGATGGCGGAACCGTCGAAGCCAATTTCGAGATTAAATAAGTCTCTTTCGAGTGAGACATAGGTTTTCTGTCAAGGGCAACTAGCCACGAGCTAGTTGCCCTTGTTTTTTGTGGAGAAGATTAGACGATTTTTCTGATCGTTCAGCATTTGACCTCGCAAAATGACCCCGTTAAGATCGACATCGAAAATGATTTTTCATGTTGTATGTTGAGTTTGAGGCCCCGTGTGACTCGTGAATCATCTCTCGCAGATATTTTTCAGATAGGATACTACTGGGAAACCAAGATTCTCCTCACGGCTGTGAAGTTGGATCTCTTTACAGCTCTTAAGGGGCAGTCTCTTACCGTCAATGAGGTGGCTGATGCCCTGAAGCTCAACCCACGGGCATTGGAGCTGGTCATGAACGCCTTAGTGGCGATGCGTGTGTTAACGAAAGAAGAGAAGCTATATGCCAATAATCCTGTGGCTGAACGCCATTTGGTGCAATCAAGCTCAGAGTATGTGGGCCATTTATTATTGTTGCATGACGCTGAATGGAGTCACTGGGGGCAGTTGGAACAGACAGTAAGAACCGGACGGTCACCAGTAACCCAACATGTTTTTGAAACAAATCCGGAACTGGGGGCCCATGTGCTTACCGTCTTGGATCGGATCGGGAGAGGAAGTGGGCAGGGATTGGCGAAAAGTGTCCCCATTCAGGGAGCGGTGCGAATGCTAGATGTTGGCGGTGGGGCAGGAACGAATTCCATAGCTTTTTGCCTGGAACATCCCGGATTGTCCGCTACGGTTTTTGATCTTCCACAAACCCTGAAGGTGACCAAACAACATGTAGAGCGTGCGGGATTAGAGGATCGTATTCACTTGCAAGGCGGCAACTTTCATGTTGATGCATTTCAGGGGACGTATGACCTTGCCCTCATGTCGGATATTCTGCATTATCAGGATGGTGGAACCAATGCGGCATTGGTGAAGAAAGTATATGCCTGCTTGAATGAGGGTGGACGACTGATCATTAAAGACCGGTTTTTGGATCAGGCTAAAACGAGCCCTGCTTGGACGACAGCCTTTGCTGTTCATATCCTGGTGAACACAGAATGTGGCGAGTGTTTTACGATTCAAGAGAGTCGGCAATGGATGGATCAAGCCGGGTTTCGAATCGTGGAAGAATTAGAACCGCGTGCCATGATTCAAGGCACGAAATAACAGAAGGGCATGGCACGAACTTATGGATGAAATGGCGGTATGGCTGAGAGAACCAGGATTTTTCGGCACCCATGCCACGGTTGGAGCGGATGTGAGCCAACTGATGGCGACGTTCTTTACGACATTGTTTATTGTCGGGTGGATCCAGGCGAGACAGCATAAAACCGATCGGCACCATTGGCTGATGTTCGGTGGGATGATTGCCATGCTCGCCTTCTTTATCAGTTATTATTTGTTTCGTAGTCTTGGGGTCCTGGCTTTTGAGGGGAAGGAAGGCTTTGGCGGACCTCAATGGTTATACGATCAAGTGTTTGTGCCTGTCTTGACCCTTCATATTCTCCTAGTCGTGATCGGCCTCGTGATGGCCATTTATATGATGGTATTGGGATTCAGGTCACAGACTTTCGTGGACGGGAACCGGGTCCTGAAGGATGCCATTTTAAAGACTTCCGGAAGACGCATTGCGTTGATCCTTGGAGGGGTGACCACTATTGTCCTCTTGTTTTTTCTTTCACGCGTGATGACGTCTGGATTTTCCATGGGGAAATTCAGTGTGTATTTTGGTCTTATTCTTCTCATCGCGTTGGTGTTTGGCATTGAAATATCTATCCAGCGGATTTGGCCAAATGGGGCCAGACGGCATCGGGTGCTCGGAAGATTCACCATGGTGATCTATTGTGTGCTGTTTGTGACCGGATCGTTTACCTACACGATGCTCTACATCCTCTATCCCGGAAAAATTGGGTAGGCCCTTCATGCAATGTGATTGTCACTATTCCTTGCGGATCACGGATGTTGAAGAATTGCCGTCCGATTCTATATTTGCAAAATTTCATTGCGATCGGTGTGGTTTTTCCCTTGGGGCAGAGGGGAGTGCCAAAGAATTGGATCCGGTGGTGTCCCTTGTCGTATGGACGGACGAGGCCTTGTATCAAATGAGCCGGCTTCCTCCCTATTTAGTTCCTCTGGTACATGAAGAGGTGGAGGGGTTTGTGTCTAGCAGGGAACAAAGGATAGTGACGGTTGCGCGTGTTGGGTCGGCGCGGAATAAGGGGATGGTGGAGTGGAATCCGGACGCAGAGCGTCGTATCGACAATGTACCGTCGGGAATCCGGGCGATGGCGAGGATTGAGTTGGAGCGAACGGCTCTGGATCGCGGGATGCCTGCGGTAACGGTTGCCCTCATGGAAGAGGTAAAAGCCCGCTATTTTGGTATGGCGACAGGGCGCACATGAAACGCCTTGTCAGCGAATTGGCGCAAACTATTAATCTCTGGAAATCTCTTCTAAGCGAGTAATAATATGTTGCATCGACTTTCCCTCCGTATCCTTCCACAATTGAATGCCTTAGTAACGGATCAACCCGTTCGCAAGCGGAAACGTTTGGTGATGCTGGCACCCGGCCTAGTGGCTTTTGGGATTTAC
>JACDDF010000297.1:0-558 GCA_013817135.1 Nitrospirales bacterium | reverse complement strand
AACCGGTCTTGCCGTTATCAGACCCAATGGTGCTTCTGGCATTCACCGGGAGTATTTGTATGCTTACCGCCATCTGGTCCTACCGACAGGGACGTGGGGTCTCTCTCATGGAATCCTGGCGCAATGACGGGGCTCAGCGGTGGGTGTGGTTGGTGGGATGGATTGGTCTGGTTTATGGGATTCAATTATCCCTCTTGGTTTTGGCGATTCTTCAAGTATTTGTGGCCTATAATTTTTTGCTCCATCCGGAAGGTCCAGCCATGATGGCGACCATCATTTCATGCACGTCCGTGACCCGTGATGCCTTTGAAATCGGTTATGTGCAACGAATGAGGCAACAAGGGGTTGTTGTCCCAACTTTTCCTGACGGGGAGGCGTTACGGAAATGGATTCCACAAGAGATAGGAAGCATTGTGAAATGGGGAGCTGTGGCGACCATGATGGGGGTAGCCGGTTCATGGCTTCTGTTCACTGTGGGGCCGATTGAACTGCAACCCATCATTCAATCCTTACTCGTTCCCGTTGTTATCGCCTCTATCGGAATGAAGACGTTTTTCA
>JACDDF010000296.1:3875-4451 GCA_013817135.1 Nitrospirales bacterium | reverse complement strand
CAGATAGGAGGTGTCTTCCCAGCGTTGCGGTAAAGATCGGCTAGCGCATTGCGGATCGTTTGAAGGGCCCCGTCGGCAACGCTCACTTCAGGAAAAAGGTCGGTATCCGCCGCCGTTCGGTGAGCGTAGTCGACCCGGATTGTGTTCAAATCTGCAACGGATTGCCAGATTCCTTGCCCCCAATCCAGTGGCGCTAGACCGTTGGTCTGAACTGATGAGTCAACGTTCTCACGGAATTTGCCCCCAATCCGTTTCGCATTCAGCACCTCGGCCAGAGAAGTCTCAAACGCCGTCCACGCCATTACCACGGCCGCTCGAACGTATGTAGATCTATCCCACTTGTCTGGAGTTTGCCTCGCAAGTTGCCGCAAATGCAGAGCATCGGACCAAACGTGGTAATGAGCGTCTTCAATAATCTTGTTCACGACCTGACACCCTCATTTTGTCACAGCTCTTTGCATCATGAGCCGGTGGCCATGCGTTATTGATCTCAGTAAGCTCCGGTCGTCACAGACGGTCGACGTTGCAGTTTCCGATTTTGCGGTCGATGATTTGCTTGCCAAGGTAGAAGCAACA
>JACDDF010000296.1:0-3865 GCA_013817135.1 Nitrospirales bacterium | reverse complement strand
GGAGAACTCTCTCGATCGCATTTCATCTGCGTGGTCACGAAATATATGAATATTTACCTCCCACTTTCCGGAGTCAGCCAACTGGAAAGGTGCAGCCTGAATTTCATAACCTTTATAAGCGGCAATCTGATTAGATTTTTCTTTAGACATAAATTCCCTCCTGTTTATAAGTAGCCCCGTATTTTTTGGTGGGCATGCTTCCTTATTATATCAAACTATACTTACTTATTGTCAATTAATGGAAACAATCTATCAGTTGGTAGTTTAACTCAAACCGAAGAATCTTTGGACGGATTCAGGATGACACGGTTTTACGAGATCCTTCGTTCCACACAGGATGACATGATCTCTCAGGACGTGTGTTTTAATTGATCGCTTACCATTCAGCAATCAGTGTCTTACCAGTGGAATTCCAGCTTGTAACCACTATAGGCATTCCCAATAACTTCCAAAGCATTCTTATAGAAATGGGGCACCCTCGTTGCCGACTGAAAGATCAAGGTCGGCAGCAAACTCGTTCTAACGGTGAAAGGCGATGAAGAATTCCCACATCCCTGCGACTCGCCACTGTCTGTTGTCTCACGCCTTCTGCCTGGCCCCTGGGGCGGATGCTCTGATCCACCGGCAGCCCTTGTCCGAGCCCTTCGACAAAACTCAGGACAGGCTCCGCGAGTTGGGCTGCCCTTCTCAGGCTCGCATCCGCCTTCTGCGATGTGGCCAGGGAGGGCGTCACGGGTTTTGGCTACTTTTGCCCGATCAAAAGTGGCTCAGCTGCCGGGCCGAACCCCGGCAACGCTCGAACGTGCTAATCATGCCAGTGAGTAGAATGATGGGCTCAAACATGTCGGAAAAGATTTGGAAGGACCGATAAAGTGGAATGATACGCCACACCACGTCACCTCAACTCCTCTAGCACACTCATTGACCACCAACGTGATGGCTCTACCACACAAAAGGGATGAGGCGCTTGGTTTGAAGTCGGTAGGCCTCATATTCAGGGAATCGTTCCATCAAGAGGCGCTCTTCGTAACGGAGTTTGACCGATAAAGTCATCACTAATCCCACCCACAACAGAATTCGGTAGGGCAGAGGGTTCCCCAGCATCCAGGCCAGAGTCACCAACAAGACGCTGGTATACATAGGGTGCCTGACCCAACGGTAAGGACCGAGGACAATGAGTGTCCCCTGGCCGGAAACTTCCGGGAATACCTTCACCTGTCGCAGTCCCATGGCCTGCAGCGCCCAGAGGCCTACCACTCCACCAACCCCAAGTATCGCACGAAGGCTCCAGCCTGAAGGCCACAATGGCCCAGTGAAGGCGATCATCCCGATAAGTACAAATTGGATTCCGACCAGCATCAGAGAAAGAGCGGAGGGCCATACATTCTTATTGTCTTGGTTCATAAAATGATCGTTGAATAATCGCCATAATTCAGATGTTGTTCCCTATGCTGGAACTAGAAACCCATAATCAAAACTTAGGGGAGTGTTCAAAAAGGCTCGTCCAGTCCTGTCCTGAGGCTTCTCGAAGGAAAGGCCGCAGCTACTTGGACGGGCGGAGCGTACGGAGGAGTACGTGAGCACGGCCAAGGGGCGAGAACGCCGCTGGCGGCATTTTTCAACACTCCCATAAACAGCTTGAATGGTTCTCAAAAGAGTTTCGACCCACCCCTTTAAGAAAGACCATCAATCTTCCGAGGATTTTCAAGGAAGGGGTACAATGAATCTAACGACTGACAAATTGCCTTCGACGTATACGACGTCTCTCACGTCGACAGTGGCCCAGACGATGATGCAGTGGCATTCGACATTTCTCAAACCCATTCTCCCGGCCGTCTTTTTTTTCGCCGGCGTGACCTATGATACCCTCACGTTAACACGCATCGATCGATTGCTGGATAATCTGATTATCCTCCTCTACATCACGCTTCTGGGCACGCTTATCATCCTCACCGGTCGATTTCAACTGGGGCTGATTCCCTCAACACCCGACAGATCCGGATGGAATGTCCTCAGTTTGATGCATCGTGCCCGTCCGCACTTTGATAAGGCGCTGCAATTCTTATTAGGCGGGCTGTTCAGTGCCTATGCCATCCTCTATTCCCAAAGTGCCTCATGGTCCACGTCCGCCATCTTCTTGGGAATCATTGTCGGGTTGCTGATCGCCAATGAATTTCTTTCCAGACGATATTCCAGTCTCAAAATGCTGGTGGGCCTCTTTGCCATCGTCACCCTAAGCTTTATGACCTTTTTTCTCCCTGTCGTGACGGGATGGATGAATTCCTGGGTGTTTTTAACCGGTGCGGTCATCACCATCGCCGTCGTGTGGAAAACCGTCCGCCTCACCCTCCGCGGCATTCCCAATCTTCCTCTCGGGGCTTCCTTGACCATTTGTCTTCCGGCTTTTGCCCTGGTGGGGCTGTGCACCACATTATATTTTTTAAATTGGATTCCTCCCATTCCCCTCTCCCTCAAATCCGGAGGCATCTATCATCACATCGAAAAGCAGCAGGATCAGTACCTGCTGACCTATGAAGATGGTCCCTGGTACGCCGTGTGGAAGCGATCCGATAACCGTGTCGGAACCGACACACCCGTCTATAGTTTTTCATCGGTGTTTGCCCCGATCACATTGCACACCACCATCTATCATCACTGGGAATGGCGGCCACTCACGGAGTCGGCTGAATTCATCACCACGGATCGTATTCCCATTTCCATCACCGGCGGAAGAGAACATGGCTATCGCATGTATACGATGAAACAACGCCTCCAGCCTGGTGAATGGCGGGTGAATGTGGAAGCAGAAGACGGGCGACTCATCGGACGCATTGCGTTTTCTGCCGATTCCAATTATTCCCAATCCCATGAGCTGACGACCATCACACAGTGAAAAGATTTTCTTCTTTCCTCGACCATGTTCATCACGTTTCGTTTCCTCACACCGTACTAATTTCGGATAGACACTCTGTGCTGTTTTCATCACGACGAAAAAAAATTTAAAATTCCTGGAATTAATTGCTTAGACGTTGTAGTATAGATTCAATATCATCATGCACAATGATCGAAACACTTCTTGCTTACATCAATTCCCTCTCCAATTTCGCTCCCGAACATCACTTAGCATTGCAGAACGATAGTGCCGATAAAATTTTCGCGTGACGTCTTATACTAATACCGTGCTCAAGGGTTCCTATTCACAGACTCACTGCTATCGCAAGGGTGAGCTATCACTGCGGCTCTAACGTCGCATCTATATTTGAAAGGAGGTGAGTGTTTTGGCCACAAAGAAGAAAGCTCCAGCCAAGAAAAAGGCTCCAGTTAAGAAAAAGGCTCCAGCCAAGAAAAAGGCTCCAGCCAAGAAAAAGGCTCCAGCCAAGAAAAAGGCTCCAGCCAGGAAAAAAGCTGCCACGAAGAAACGGTAATTTTTCAAGTGTGCGGACATTACGCCGGATGGGGCATGCTCCATCCGGCGTTTTGATATGATCAATCTATCCTACCGTCAATCGGAGCAGGCGCTATCTCTGCGAGTCTTCTGTCGGTCCTTCTCCTCTTTATTCTTTCCACATTTTCTCCGTTTGACCTTCTTCCCGACCACCGCTTACCTCTTACAGAACGAGCAGGCTTCAGCTCTTGACTCCACGAACTCCACCTGGAATGATCCTGATCTTCACAGGTATTGATTACACACCACACAGATGTTCTGTTTTTTAGTTTCTTAGAAGGGAATGTGATATGTCGCAACACACCGGTAAATTATTCGGATTGATGGCTCTTTATGTATTCCTTGGTGTCGGAGGAGTGCTCTTTTCTAATGCCTCCTGCTTCGCGGCGGGCGAAGAGCAGAAAACGCCCCCCTCTTCAC
>JACDDF010000295.1 GCA_013817135.1 Nitrospirales bacterium | reverse complement strand
GTGCGGGGTGAGAGCCGTTGCGGACTACTCCCGCTCGACCCTGGTCATCCCGCTGCTCGGTATACGTGGCCATGAGGTCCGCTACTTCTGCTTTCAGCGCTTGGGCAATGAGCTGCTGGGCGCCGGTCCGAATCAAGTCCGTCAGCGCATCGGTCCTGTCTCGATCTTCCTGCTCTGTTTTGGTACGCTCTGGCATCGTGGCGTCTCCTTCTTTTGTGGTTGTGTGTGGATGTCTCGCAACACCCATTGCAACCCGAGACGCCGCGTCTTTTCAACTCCTCTCAGACACTACTTTCGATAATAACTCTGTCCAGTAAAAAATTCCCCTCATTTAACACTTATTCGATTCTCAACGGATCCCACCCCTCCAACGCCTCTCGTTAAGGTGATCGCTTGTTCAATTTGTTTCATTTCATCCGCAAACCCACTGAGTTGAACCCGATTTTTAAAGGTTTCGACATGAACATCGGTACCCGACACCAGGGGACATCGGAGAAGAGCTGTCTTCACTTTCGTCGTAATGACACTATCATCAAGGTATTCGCCCGTGCTTTCATGAAGAGGGCTGCTGGCGCAGCCCATAGAGATCATCGCCACAAACGTAACACCTGCCATTAACATATTCATATGCATCGTATTCGCCTCCTTGTTTTTAACACGATCAATTTCATGCAACAATTTAGGAAAAGACAGCTTGGTAATCTTTAAACATACGGCAACTCCTGAATGTACATAAGGACCTCCATTCTTGTTATTGTTGTTTGTAAATGTGCAGCGGAGTGAAATTTTGATATCTTACGATTATCACGCTAGCCTGCTCAGACGACCTGGCAAAAACCCTTAACTGGAAGCGGAATGGCATGGCCGACAAAGAAGCTTGTTATACAGAGGAGTTGGGCGGGATTTCAATACATTAGGCAATTCGTATTTCGCAAGCCCTCAAGCTCAAGAGCGAGTTGCCGCCTGGAAAGCTCAGCCTGGAGCCTGACCCCGCAGGAACAAGTATGTGATGGGTAGATAGTGAAGACGGATTGGCCATAATAGGTTCTTCCCAAAAAGAGGAGCAAACAAGAAACCCATTATTCAAGGTGAGAATTGTCTATTCCTTTCGCCTTTCTGAATAAAAAAGAAACTTCCTAAACTCGGAAGGGGCTATAAAGCAAGAATACTGTAAAAGAGTTCCCTCAAAATCCCGAATCACTATTTTTTCAGATAGTCTTGATCAAATCCAACTTGATGCCGCCATTAGTAACCTATTCCCATGAACTCTTCCTGATTTTTTCCACTGCTGATAGTACTTTAATCTTGAACAAAGATCTCTTGATTGTTCCTCGCCCCTTTTGGGGAGACTTGCCTGCGCACCATAGCGCTTCAGCAAAGGTGTGAGGTGGGGTGAGGGAAGACATCAGGAGAACGTTAAATACAATGTATCTGAAATCACTTTAGACTTCCATTCTCTCTCATGTTGAGGAACCATGTCTTGTGACCCCCCTCCAGCAGTTACCAAATCCAAAGTAGCGGCTCATTGGTCATCCTTTTCCTAAAAACTCCCTCTATAAGGAGGAATGGGTCGCCATACAGGTGACAAAGCAGCCATGACATCGTCTAAGGAATTTCTGGCAACTCAGGTTCCATCATTCAGGAGGAGACACGGCGACCGCCCGCCTTATTTGGACTCAACCTGAATATCGACCTTAGTGCCGTGAATGAGGGTATTATAGACCGGTGAAAATTCCGCCAATTTCTTAAGCTTCTGTAGATTGTCCTTGTCGGTTTTCACCTTAAACCTCATCTGAATATTCGTATACCCCTTTGGAACGTTGGCATCCAAACCCAGAAATCCCTGTAGGTCAATATCCCCTTCCAGTTCCGATTCCAGCTCTTCAATGACAATGCCCTTCACCGCGGCATGAGCGACCATACTCGTCGTCACGCAACCGGCTAAGGCATTCAACAGATGTTCAACCGGATTGGCACTCTCATCATTTCCTGCCAAAATAGGAGGTTCGTCCGCATGCAATTCAAATGGTTGCTTATGGGCAAACTCTTGTTTGGCGCCATAGAAACCTGTGATGGTGCTACAATTGTGAGTGGCACCAATCCAAGTATTCCGTGCTCGAAAATGGCATTTTCCCAATTCGGGATCCGCTTGAAGGGCCTTCACCGTCATGTTCAAAACGTTTAAGTTGATTCCATTGACACGGTTGCTGCTCTTTTCTGTCGCCATGGCGTTCTCCTTTTTTAAGAGATGAGAGGTTATTTGGTCCTGCCGGGTTGAATGAGCTTTGTCATTCTTGGAGGATACTGGGGATTGGTCTTATTTTCCGGCTCTGGATGTCCGCTTTCCCATTACACATTGCTACAGGTATAACAGGCTGTGTGCCATTCCTGCCCGCTCATTGCATAGGTATCACACATTCAGGCTGATCATTTCTTGGATTGTTTACAAGCTGACTGACGGGATAGGCTTCCATCTCTTCGGAAGGATACGGTCTGAGCATGGCATTGATCCGCTCCACAAACTGAAAAGATGGATCGAGCCAGTCAGCATAGTCCTTGAAGGATAAAATAACCGGCATGCGATGATGGATAGGTTCCATCACTGCATTGGGACCAGTCGTAATGAGTGTGCAGGATTCCAGGGGTTTCGCCTCGGGTTGCTCCCACCGTTCCCATAAGCCTGCGAACGCAAAGACCCGGTGATCTTTGAATCGAATGTAATAGGGTTGTTTGGTGTTCCCTTCTCGTTTCCATTCATAAAAGCCATCGGCCAAGACCAGGCAGCGTTGGTGTTTAAACGCTTTACGGAAGGCGGGCTTCTCCGCGACCGTCTCTCCCCGGGCGTTAATCAATTTATTCCCAATGCCGGGATCCTTAGCCCAGGAGGGCACTAGTCCCCATTTCAATTCCGTGCATTCTCGTTGTCGGGATTCCAGATTGGTTCGCACGCAGGCTACCAACTGAGAGGGAGCGATGTTGTAACGAGGGTTAAATGGCGGGAGGACCTTCAGACCCAACTGTTCCGCCAAATTTTGGAAATTCTCTTTACGTGTGAAGCGACCGCACATGATTTGGTGTTATGAAGTTTCAAATTAAACCTAACCCTACAAAATTCTCACAATAAAGGGAAGAAAATTCACAGAGGTACCCCTAAACGAAAAAGGTGGGGTTTTGGCAGCCTTCAAAAAAAGGATCGTGTATAGGCGGAGTTCGTTGGGTTCCGCCTATAGCCTGCATACCGTGATGAACCCAGAGTTTAAAAGTTGGGGCTTAATCTCAGTTGAAGGCGGAAGTGGCTGGACAACTCTAACTATTTAGAAATAACCAAATCTGTGAAACATCGAATTGTGGGGCTAATCTGGTAGGTTCGAAAAGGTTACAACCGGGTATGGCTGGCTTGTAAGATCTGTCGAGAGCGGGCTTCATCTCCCATAAGACCAACTCGGATCACGATTTTCGACCGGGAGGAAGTGAGCGAAGTGATCGAGACCCATATCTTCTTCTGATCTGCCGTTTCTGACTCCAACTCCGCCGCCAATTTATCACCCCGTTGCTTGTCGACGGGCAGTTCCAACGATTTCAATGCCGCCACGGAAGCCTGCTGGACTTTTGGGACAGGAGCATTGACTTCATCTTCCAGCTTCCCCATCACATAGGTTGCGCCTGCAACACCGGCCCCCGCACCTGCACCGAGAAGCACCACGGCGCAGCCGGACATGATCGACATGGTCCACACAACACAAAGAAGTATGACGCCATATTCCTTCATCCAACAATAAATTCGGCCGGGTTTCATTAGACGCTCTATCCTCTCAGCCTTTGTACCATTTTAATGTCCCGTCTATGGTGTTATCGGATACAGGTTAATAGAATTAAATGAAATAATCCCAAACATCACGTGGGGCGGTAACGCGTAAACTCTCGTCAGACCACCGAGCCACCTTCTCAAAATCCTGTCCTTACGTGTGATAAAGCTGAAATTGGGATGGCGCCGTGCAAGGGTTTCAATTCACGTTGGTAGTAAAGTTCTTGCTGGCTCCGCAACCCTCAATATAAGGTTAGGGTTCCAGCTTCCGGCTGTTCCAAGAAGGTCTGGAGCATTTAACGGAACGGCGCAATCCCCTTGCCCGTGGCCACAACTACGAGGTCCCACCAGGATTTCTCTTGGAGGTAGAACAACCCATCGGGTCCTAGAAATTCTATGGAATCCCCTTCCTCCCCCATAAAGTAGGCTTTATTGTCGGGGGACAATTCGGCGAAGGGGCTCTTCTTAAAAATAGAAAGACAGTGAGGGATTACAAATACAGTTGAGGCTTCATAAGGATTGGAGGTCGGCATACAACCCTTCGGCTAGGCGTTGTTTTTTATTAAACAAGAAATTCTTGAGTATCTTGACAAGAGTAAAGGCGGGAAATCGGGGTAGGCCCGAGTCTTCTCGTGGCAGACACGGGTTGTGAC
>JACDDF010000294.1 GCA_013817135.1 Nitrospirales bacterium | reverse complement strand
TAATTAAGGTTACTGGCATGGCGCACCTTTACGAGTGGATGACCAAGTTTGGAAAGCGTTTAATCGGGTAAAGTACCATTTATTTCCGCCTTGATAAACTTACCTATGGCTAAAAATGGTTCAAAAAAAAGACCAATACCTCCAAGCGTAAACCGTCCGTCTATCGGAGAAAGGAAAAATCATGAGCAAGAACATCAAGGCCATTTCGACCCACGAATACAACGCTGTCATCGCCGTCGGCGAGAAGTATGTCGACGGCCTGCGCATCGGCAGCGTCGAGGGGGTCGCGGAGGCGTTCCACAAGGATGCCGTCATGTATGGTTTCAGGCATGGTGAACTGCTGGGTGGTCCGATTGCCAACTTGTTCGACTTCGTGAGCAAGAATGGCAAGGCGCCGGAGATCACCACAGCCTGGACGTTCTGGCCATCACGCCGACCACGGCAGTGGTGCGTGTGGAAATGAAAAATGACGCCATCGGGGCTGACTATAACGACTATCTGACGATGATCAAGATCGACGGCGACTGGAAGGTGGTCGCCAAGGTCTATCACCAGTTCGAAGGCTAATTCCCAAACTAGGGAACGCGCCATGAAGTCGGACCGCTACGGCGAGACGTACTTTTCTAAAAAGAGGCTTCCCATTCGCAGTCCGTGACGCTTTCGCCGACCGGTCGATGCCGCAGACGGCATAAATCGAATCTAACATCGGAGAGGATCATGAAAAAGGTCTTCATCGTCGGCGGCGCTGGCAAGGTCGGTCACCGTCTTGCCCACCAACTGGCCGAGCGGCCATCAGCCGCTCACGCTTTACCATCAACCCGAACAGACCGATGAGCTGAAGGCGCTGAGTGCACCCACCCGTCCTCGGAAACCTGCTCGCCCTCAACTCGTCAAACAAGGAACTAAAACGGTCCCGTGATACCGGTGGTGAATTTTTCTTTCAGAATCGGTGTGGCTTCTTCTACGTTCACCTCCTTCTGCAGCACATGAGCGACCGACCGCATTTTATAGGTCTTGGGCTGCACGGACGCGACCTGTTCACCAGCTCCCCTTTCCGTCACTAAGATATCCGCCACACAGAGATAGGTTATGCCTTCCGGCTTCGGCGGGGGTTGACCCATCCCGCCACCACGCATGGCTTGGGCCATCATGGCATTGATGTCCGGCATCCCGCCCATGGCTCCCATGCCTCCGGCCATACCACCCATGGCCCCTAACAGGCCGTTCATCATGTCGTTTGCGCCGGTACCGATTGCGGTTTGCAAGGGAGTGCCGCCACTGCCGAGTCCGGACCCGAATCCTGATTTCGCCACGGTTTCCGGTGTCACATGGTCCCCGGCCTTATGACAATAGACGATTTGCGTCTGCAGCCAATAGGCCGCTTGTTGTGGATCAGCCAGCACCTGATAGCCCTTCGCCTTCAATCGGGTGGCGAGATCTGTGGGTGTCACATTCTGATTTTCAGATGTGTTGCGGGCCTCCACATAGATCGTTTTTTCATTATTGGGCGGAAGGAGGATAGACGTGTCATTCATCAGACCCGACCGCAGTACGTTGCCACAGCCGGTTGCCAAGAGGATCAGAAAAAGGAGCAACAGTCGTCTGGTCATGGTGCCCTCATGCCGACATCAAAAATGCCCGGCTACCGCCGCGCTGAGCTTCTGCTGCAAAAGTGGAGTTGCTTCGGATTCGTCAAGCGTTGCTTGATAGATGCTCGCAGCCAGCCTGGTCTGGTACACACCCGGTGGCAGCGATGAACCGGGTTGTGTGGTTGGAAAGGAACTGCCGGGCTTGCTGTGTTCGGTAATCTGAAGATCGGCGACACAGGCATAGTTGATCTCTTCATTCGCATCGGGCTGCGAAGAACCTCCGAACATTCCCCCGACCGCACTTCCGATGCCGCTGATGACGTCGAGCCCCATCGAGGCGCCGGTGCCGATGATTGCTCCCTGCGGACCGGCCATGCTGGCGATGCCGGTTAGTCCATGTAATCCGCCCATGATTGATGAGCCGATTCCCGATCCATATCCGCCGGCCACTATATTTTCAACCGGCAGTTCGACTTTGGTTTGGTTGCAATAGACGATGTTCGTCAGGATTACATACGCTGCCACGTTCGGGTCCTGCACCACCTGATATCCTTTGGCGCCTAAACGGGAACCGAGGTCGGTCAGGGTGACGGCTTGATTGTCGGAGGAATTGCGGTTTTGGACGAAGACGGTCTTTGCGGTGGTCGGCGGCAGGATGACACTATTGCTTGAAAGTAAATCCGTATCTTTTATGTTCGATGAACATCCGGTCAGGAGCAGCGCACACAGACACAAGGCATGCGGTCGATACATCGGGTCCTCCCCACACGCCAGGGTGTGGAATATTGGCGCGCCGCCCGGCGACGCTGCACTTCCTATCGGGTGATGTGGGAGGCTATTGTGCTCGGGAACCTGCGACAACGTCAAGGACGTCGCTGCAGCTCGTTTTTCCATATAGTTCGTGGTTACCAAGCCACCAGGTTTGACTCTCGACTGACCGTCAGCCAATTAAGAAGATATCCTGGACATCGATATTTATCGTAGCCATACCGTAGACGCTCAAACCCCGATATCCCTCACAACCATCCCTTCCGCTTAAAGTACCAATAGGGAGCGATTCCGGATAACACCATGGCGCACACGGCCATAGGATACCCCCACCACCAATGCAGTTCCGGCATAACATCGAAATTCATCCCGTAGATGCTGGCAATCAAGGTCGGGGGTAGAAACACCACAGCGGCAATGGAAAAGATCTTGATAATTTGATTTTGCTCGATATTAATAAGCCCCATTGCGGCATTCATTAAAAAATTGACCTTTTCAAACAAGAACGTATTATGCGGCAGAAGGGAATCGATATCACGCAAAATTTCGCGAATCCAATCGCGTACCGTTTCTTCCCCCCGCCCCCGACGTTGAAGAAAGGCTAAGGCGCGTTGGGTATCCATCAAACACAGCCGCACTTTCCCATTCCCATCTTCCTGCCTGGTCAGCGAATCGATGGCCTCTTGAAGATTCCGGCCCTCTTTCGCCAGCACCGTTTGACTGATGGTTTCCAAAGCCAAATGCGTGGCTTCCAACTGGTCGGCCAGATGTTCAATTTTCAGTTCAAACAACGCAAGGAGAACCGACAATGGATCCCGGATCAGATCCGATTCATGTCGGGCTCTTCGCCGCAACAGACGAAACAAGGGCATGGGATGGTCGTGTAAGGTAATGATGCAGTTGTCCTTGATCGTAAAGGCCACCGCCCTCGTGGTGGCACGATGATCCTCTTCCTGAAAAAAGAATGAATAGATATGGAGGCTATCCTCTCCTTCATTGACACGGGCACTGGCTTCAATTTCCCGCACCTCCTTGCTGGTGGGAAGAGGTTGCCCGTACAGAGTCTCAATCAGTTGCCGTTCATCGTCCGTCGGGGCCGTGAGATCGATCCACATGGCCACGTGCAGAGTATTCGAAAGCTCCGGAACGGGCAAAGCCTGAAACTTTCCATCCTGTAAGGCATATGCGTTGATCAATCGTCGATCCTCTCTTGTTCGCGAGATCGAAAAAAGTATCCCTTTCCTGAGATACTTCGTCCGATCCCCGGCTCGGTACCACCAGGCCTCTGCAAAAAATTATTATCGAAGTGCCCGCCTCATCAAAGGCACATCCGGATTGGAAGAGCCATAACACTGCGCCGGTTTTACATCAACGTGATTCGATGAAGCAAGCGATGCACCCGCAAGCGACACTCTTGTCTTACCCGACGAAAACGAGGGGATCTTCTCCCTGTGTAAAAAGCCAAGGAGTCGGGAGAACGGCGAACATTTTTTTCGGCAAGAATCAGGAATAGGTCAGAAGAGGAGGATGGTTCAAACCCTGCTGGCGGGAGCCGGTCTTCTTCTGTACCGATGAAGTGGACTCAGGGCCTTAATGCACCAATCCCGAGAGTGGCCCCACCTCAACAAGCGAGGGAGTGGGTTCCTGATAGGAGTGCAGGTAGGCATGATGATCGTGCATGGTCGCCCCTTCCGGGAGCAGATCATAAAATGGACCGAGCTTACTTCGAATTTTTCTTGCATAAAACTTCGGTAACTCAGTTGTTTGGCCTTCCAGGAACCCGCGGACCGACGCATCCGTATCCAGTAAGCCCCGGATCTTCGTGTGGTAGTTGATCCGGCCGAACCCTCCACTGGATACCGACCGAATCAGATTATACAACCGGGGAGTGAGGCCCCGGTTCAACATGAGACGCCGAAGAATCATCGGCCAGGAAAATGCATACCGGTGAATATCGATAACATGATCATAAAATTGGGTCCAGCCATAATGCTGGGGCCGCACATTCATCGCGTGATTGTTATCGAGAAAATGAAAGGGGAAGGGCAGCACTCGCCCGTCCCGTTGCAATTCCCGGTTAAAGGGGGCCGATTGGCCATAGGC
>JACDDF010000293.1 GCA_013817135.1 Nitrospirales bacterium | reverse complement strand
ATCCACCCCCATTTCAATCACCGCAGCCTGATGTCCGGCGTGAAGGCCCAAGAGAGTCCTGGGTACGCCTATGGCATTATTAAAATTCCCTTGCGTTTTATGAACGCGCCAGCGAGTCGCCAATACCTGATATACCATTTCCTTCGTCGTTGTTTTTCCATTACTGCCGGTAATAGCCACCACCGGAATTGAAAAGCGTAATCGATGGAATCTGGCTAAGCCCTGATAGGCTCGCAGAGTATTTTTTACCCCCACCACCATGACGGGAACCAAGCCAGCCCGACGCACCTGCGTCAACATCTCCCCGGCCCGCGCCTCTTCAACAATCACACCTCGGGCTCCTAGCTTGCAGGCCGTTTTCACAAATTCATGGCCATCGAATTTCTCCCCTTTCAAGGCCAGAAACAGATCGCCGGCTTTAATCTCCCGCGAATCAGTTTGCACGCGAAGCATTCTTCCTTTCTGGGCTCCCTGGAGGATCAACTTTCCCTCAGTCGCATCGAGCACTTCGTCTATCTCAAAAGCTGCCATGTGGGATGGTCGGAGCTACCTGGAATCCATCTGTCGATGGATCGCCTTCCTGGCTTCTTCACGATCATCAAAATGAATTTTTTGAGTGCCAAGAATTTGGTAGTCTTCATGCCCCTTCCCTGCTATCAACAACAGATCTCCGTCCTTGGCTTCTGACACTGCGGCATGAATGGCTTCGGCTCGATCGGCAATAATTTGATACGAACACCGTTCTTCCGGAAGCAGAGATTGAATCCCCTGTTCGATTTGAGTCAGGATTGTGTGAGGATTTTCCGTTCGTGGATTGTCGGATGTGACGATCACCACATCGCTATGTCGTGCCGCCACCTGCCCCATCTTGGGTCTTTTCCCAGCATCCCGATCGCCTCCACAGCCAAACACGGTAATGATTCGTCCTTCTGTAATGGCCTTCGCCGCTCGAAGCAACCGATACAGCGCATCTTCGGTATGGGCATAATCCACGACAACCGTAAATGGTTGGCCTTCATTGATGCGTTCAAATCGTCCAGGAACATTAGCCACTGACTGCACGGCTTGTTCAATCATCGGAACTGTCATGCCCATTTCCAGGCCAATCCCGATGGCGGCCAACATATTAGACACATTATGCTCACCCACCAATTGGCTCTTGATCGTCAACGGGCCGTGGGGACTGCTCACCAGAAATTCCGTTCCTCCCATGGAGAGGTGCACGGATTCCGCTCTGATGTCTGCGTGGGCATGGAGCCCATAGGTCCAAGTTGGAATGGAACAATGTTGGAGAATCAGGGGCGCCCGTTCATCATCCGCATTGACAAGGGCTCGTTTGGGGCGGGTCTTCTGACCGCTATCGACACATTCGGTAAATAAACGGAGTTTCGCCTGAAAATAGTCATCCAATGTGTGATGAAAATCTAAATGGTCTTGCGTCAGATTGGTAAACACCACAATATCGAATTCACAGCCGGCTATCCGATCTAATGCCAACGCATGGGAAGAAACCTCCATGACCGCGACATCCAACTCGGCATTGACCATGGCCTTTAACATGTCCTGTAGCTCGACAGAAGCCGGGGTGGTATGTGACGCCACACGGTGTTCTGTCCCGAACACATAGCCTATCGTTCCCAACAGTCCCACACGATGTCCTTGAGCTTCTAGAAGGGATTTGGCTAAATGCGTCACCGTGGTTTTGCCATTCGTCCCCGTGACCCCCACCATGTGCAGATGGGCAGATGGCATACCGGAAAGTTTTGCCGCCAACAAACCCAAGGCCTTCCGCGAGTTTTTCACTCGAATGAGAGCTGTCGAGTCTCCTACCAGTGGGTCATGGGTCTCAAAGTCCTCCACCACCACACCAACCGCCCCTTGTTCTTGAGCCTGCTTCACAAACTGATGCCCATCATAGTGCTCCCCTTTGATTGCCACAAATACCGAACCAGGCTTCACTTGTCGGGAGTCCTCGGTAACGGACAGAACCTCAGGCTGAAGATCCCCTTCACTTAGCACCTTATCCAGTGAGGCAAGAAGCTCTTGAAGCGTCACAGGTTACTGCACAATAGGCTGCGGTGAAGAAATGGGCGAATTTGCCGCAGCTGTCCGAATGACTGCGGATCCACCCGGCAACACTCCTAAATGGGGCAAGACTCGCTCTGCGACCTTTCGAAAGACCGGAGCTGCAATTTCTCCCCCCCAGTTCCCGATCGTCGGCTCATCAATGACGACTAACATGGCAAGACGTGGGCGCTCGACTGGTGCAAATCCGACAAACGAGGCAATCACTTGTGAAGAAGAGTAGGATCCGGTTTTCGGGTCAATTTTTTGAGCGGTCCCGGTCTTGCCCGCAGCTCGATATCCGGCAAGCCTGGCACGCTTGCCTGTTCCTACCTCTACGGCCATTTCGAGAATCCGCGTTAACGTACCGGATGTTTCAAGCGAGATGGGTCGCCGTTTGGGTTGCGGATCCCTGGTCAGGACGGCCTGTCCGTGGGAGTCCAGAATCGAAGAGACAACGTACGGTGTCATCAGCCAACCACCATTGGCCACCACTGACATGGCCGTGACCAATTGAATCGGTGTGACGGCGATTTCCTGACCCATGGCAATTGAAGAGAGGCTTCGACCACTCCATTTGTTGGGCTCTCGGAGAATCCCTGATGATTCTCCCGGAAGATCAATTTCGGTTTTTTCTCCAAATCCAAACGCTTTCAAATACCGAAAAACCCGGTCTTGCCCTAATTCCATTGCAATTTTGATCGCACCCACATTACTCGATTGCGCCAGCGCTTCGGAAAACGTCATCCAACTGGTATTTGCCGGATCATGGACAATGGTCCCCGCAACCGACATCTTTCCGTCACCACCATAGATTAGCGTGTCTGGAGACATCACCCGCTCTTCAAGCGCCGCCGCCGCCACTACAATTTTCAAGGTTGACCCCGGCTCATAGGGATCCGTCACCACTCGATTTCTCCAATCCTGAGTGGAAAACTGCCCTAAGTGGTTGGGGTCAAAGGTTGGATGAAGCGCCCACGCCAGAATCGCTCCGGTTGCGGGATCCATGATCACAATACTTCCAGACTTCGCGCCGCTTTGCTTTAAGGCTTGCGCCAATTCCACTTCGGCAATAAATTGGACAACCTCATCAATGGTCAAAGTAAGGTGGTACCCAGTAGACAAGGGTAGGGAATCATGACTTGGGGGAGAGGCAAGCTTTCTACCCAACGCGTCCCTTTGGTATTTCACCAGGTTTTTTTCACCACGTAGATAGGATTCATATTGAAGTTCCAACCCTTCTAATCCCTGGCTATCAATTCCGGCAAACCCCACGAGATGAGAAACCAATTCTCCTTTGGGATAAAAACGATGCGGTTCCTTGGTCAATCCCAAACCAGATATATTCAACGCCTCCAATTTCTTGACGACGGGTTCAGGAATATTGCGTTTGACCCAGACATATGGCTGATTGCGTGTGAACAGGTCGCTCAACTCCTTGACCGGCATCTGCAAGATTGGCGCTAATGACCGGGCAACTCGTTGTGGATCATTCAAGGACGGTGGCCTCACATATAATGATGCCACTTCCACATTGAGAGCCAATGGATGTCCTTGGCTGTCAACAATTACCCCTCGATCCGGCTGAACCACCACGGTCTTTTCGTGTTGCTGCTGTGCCTGATGAGCCCCAACGTCCGCTTGAAGGACCTGTAGGTAAAAAAGTCGACATCCAATAAGCGCAAACCCGCAAAGGAGACCCAAACACACAATGCCACTTCGGATTCGACAGACGGGAAGAATGTCCAGTGATGGAGTTTTCACGGAAGGCTCACGATGGTATCGGAAAATTCACGGACTAAACGAACAGGAAAATTTTCACCCGATTCAGACTGGGGTAATGTATCCAGGGATACCATCACGATCTGCCCCTCCCGAGCTACGGTGAGTCCCAATTGACTTTGCGCCCGTTGAGCGACTCGTTGCGGATCCGTTAACTGTGACAGCCGAACCTGCAAGCCTTCCTGCTGTTTTTTGAATTCCGCACGCTGAGATTCGAGCTCTTCAATAGCATACCCCAGGCGCCACATGTCTATCTTGACCCCAACATACAGGAGACACCACACCCCCAAAAGAATCATGACGCCAAGGAACACGGTTTTCCTCATATGGTTACTCCTTCCGAAAGGCGCTCGGCCACACGTAACTTAGCGCTTCTGGCACGAGGATTTTTTTGAATTTCCAGCACACTTGGAATCACAGGCTTCTTGACCAGCAATGCGACTCTTGGATGCTCTCTCTTCGCCATAGAACGAAACGTATGTTTCACAATACGATCTTCTAACGAGTGAAACGCCACGACGCACACCCTTCCGCCTTCCTTCAACAGGTCGACAGCATCTCGTAGGGCCGGCTCAAGCAAATCCAATTCCCGATTCACGCGTATCCGAAGCGCCTGAAAGG
>JACDDF010000292.1 GCA_013817135.1 Nitrospirales bacterium | reverse complement strand
GTGAGCCAGGGGATCCCCCCTGAAGGAATGACCATCTCAGTCACGATTGAATGATCTCCTGCCATACAGGTGTCTGTTGGACCATCACGAGTATCCCATCATACGTCCGGCCATCCACACTAATAAAAGATCATCGCACCTAGAATGACTACCGCGCCGACCGTCATGGCCAGCGCATAATTCTGTGCTTGTCCGCTTTGAAGTCTACGCGTCACCCATCCTCCCCAGGCCACGGCTCGCGCCACTCCATTGACCGCACCATCAATCACCGCAATATCCACTCTTTTCCATAACCGATCCGCGAGATTCAATGTTGGCATAACCACGGTCCGGTCATAGACTTCATCCACAAACCATTTATTCAAGGAAAACTGATACAGCGATTGCCACTGATTGGCCAATCGGTCCGGCAAGCCCGGCGACTTGACATAGACCCAATAGGCGCCGGCAATCCCTAGCAGACCCATTGCTGTGGCCGTCACCATAATGCCCATGGCCGCAGATCCTTCATGATGACCTCCACCACTCTCAGCACCGGGAAACGCGGGGGCCAAAAACTCTGGAATTCCCATGTATCCTGCGAGGATACTCAGAACGGCAAGAATCAGAAGAGGAATCGTCATCGTTTTTGAGGGTTCATGAACATGCTTGGCATGGTGGGGATCCACTCGCGATTCTCCCCAAAATGTCACAAACACCAATCGAAAACTGTAAAAGGCCGTCATGAGGGCTGTCAGTAATCCTAAGACGGTCAGGACCTTACCCAGGTCGCCAGACATCCAGGCCGCCAGGAGTAATTCATCTTTACTGAAAAACCCCGCAGTGAGTGGAAATCCGGACAGGGCCAGGGCTCCAATGAGAAAGGTCCAATACGTCACAGGGAGCTTATCTTTGAGTCCACCCATATTTTTCATATCTTGCTCATGATGAAGAGCAATGATCACCGCCCCACACCCGAGGAATAACAAAGCCTTAAACGCTCCGTGGGTCAGAAGGTGATACATTCCCGCAATATAGCCACCAAGCCCACAGGCCATCATCATGTATCCGAGTTGGCTGAGTGTGGAATATGCGACAACCCGTTTGATATCAGTTTGCGTCAGCGCGATCGTTGCGCCAATAAACATGGTGACGCCACCAACCACTGCCACCACATCCATGGCCACGGGAGAAAGGTTAAATAACGGAGCAAATCTCGCGACCATAAACACCCCTGCTGTCACCATCGTCGCCGCATGAATCAATGCTGAAATCGGAGTGGGACCCTCCATCGCATCAGGCAACCACACATGCAGAGGTACTTGAGCAGACTTTCCGACTGCCCCGACAAATAAAAAGAGGCAGATCAAGGTCATGACCGATATTTCCCAATGACCTCCGACAGAACCAAGAAGATTTACCAGGCCACCAACCCGCTGATCCAACTGAGAAAATACCTCTTGGTATTGCAAACTGCCGAAGGTGACAAAGATCAGCAGAATTCCCAGCATGAATCCGAAATCCCCGACCCGATTCACCAGAAACGCCTTGGTGGCCGCGGCTCTGGCTGACTCGCGCTCATACCAATGGCCGATTAACAGGTATGAGCACAGACCCACCGCTTCCCAAAAGACAAAAAGCTGAAGGAAATTATCGGACATCACCAGCATCAACATGGAAAAGGTAAAGAGCGCGATATTACTAAAAAATCTGGCGTAGCCTGGCTCTCCATGCATGTAGCCAATCGTGTAGACATGGACCAAGGAACTCACAATGGTGACGAGCAATAACATCGCCACCGTGAGCTGATCGACAAATAACCCTATGGCAATATGAAGATTTCCCGAATCCGCCCAGGTATAGAGAGGAATTTGAAGCGTCTGACCACCGGCCACATCGATAAGCGCCATGATGGAAAGAAGGAACGATCCCAGGACGGCAGGAACGGCTACCCAATGGCTTCGGTCTTTGATCCAGTGACCGAATAGCCCCAGGATGACAAAGGCCAGGAGTGGGAGGAAAGGAATTAAGGCGTAGAGCATCGCCTTACCATTTCAGCAACCGGAAGTCGTCAATGTTGGTACTGGCCGAATGCCGATAGAGCGCGATGATAATCGCCAGCCCTACCGCAACCTCCGCAGCAGCCACGGTAAGCGCAAAAAACACGAACACCTGACCTGAAAGATTACCCAAATAGGAAGAGAAGGCCACAAAATTAATATTCGTGGCATTCAACATCAACTCAATGGATAATAAAATGATGATGATATTGCGTCGAATGAGCACTCCTACCAATCCGATTGAGAACACGATCCCGCTCAGCACAAGATAGTAACTCACGGGAACGTCCATTAACTCTTGGCCTCCAATATCCCCTTTTTGGTGAGAATAACCGCACCCACCATCGCCACCAAGAGAATGAGAGACGCGATTTCAAATGGAAACAGATACGTGGAATACAGCAACTCACCGATCGCTTCCGTATTGCCCTGGGTTAAATGGGTAGGTTCTCTCGGGTCAGAAAGGTTCGCACCCAATGAGGTCTCTCCCTTAACCACCAGCAAAACCGCCTCCGCAAAGACCATACATCCCAGAAAGAGGCCTACGGTCAATTGGTGATGAAAGCGTACTTCAGCCTTCAAATTGAGCAACATGACCACAAAAAGATAGAGCACCAGAATTGCGCCCGCATACACCAGAATTTGAATCACGGCCAGAAATTCCGCGTGCAAGGTCACAAAGAGCCCCGCGACGTGGAAAAACATGACCAGGAGCGCCATGGCACTAAACACCGGGCTTCTCAGGGCCACGACGAGAGTGGCCGTCACCACAATCACACTGGCAAAATAGAAAAATACTATCGTTCCCATTACCTGCTCATTCAAAAACTTTCGGGATATTCCTTGGCCGGCATGTGGACCGGGTGCAGCCCCAAGCCATAACGGCTACTCTTCTTTTTGAGGAATCTCTTTAAACCCAACGTTAAAATAAGCCACATTGGGATGCTGAAATTCCAGGCGCTTTTCCCGAATCGGATAATTTCGATCACCAATAGCCAGGAGCTGTTCCTTATTTAATTGAAGCTGACGCTTATCATAGACCGCCCATTCATACTCCTGTGTCATTCCCAAGGCATCAACCGGACATGCGTCCACGCACAACCCGCAAAACAAACATCGGGTCATGTCCATGTAATATTCCTTGGAATACCGCTTAGCGGGTTCCCCCGGCACCTCGGCACTCACCACACGGATGACACGGGAGGGACAAGCCGCCTCACATAAATCGCATCCCACGCACTTTTCCGTTCCATCATCGTAGCGCAGTAACGCCAACATGCCGCGATAGTTGGACGGCAACTGTTTCTTCTCGTGCGGATATTGCACGGTGATTGGCTTATAATGAAGGAAATGGGATAAGGTCGCCTTCATTCCTAGGGCAATCTCATAAAAAAGAAGCGTTTTGACCCATTCCTTGATTTTCATACCGCTCAACGTTCTTAGTTCCCGGGAAAAAGATACGCGACAATCGCTGTCAGCACGATATTGCCCAGCGCAATCGGCAACAGCACTTTCCAGCCAAACCGCATCAATTGGTCATATCGTAATCGAGGCAAGGTGGCCCGAATCCAGAAAAACAAAAAGAGGAAAATCGCTACTTTTAGGGCAAACCACATGATGCCCTCAATCCAGGCGAGGTGGCCAATCCCGACATACTCCATAAGAGTGCCTGGATAGGGAGGATGCCACCCACCAAAGAACAACACCGTGGCGACACATGAGACCAAAATCATGTTGCCGTACTCTGCCAGAAAGAAGAACGCAAACCGCATGCCGCTATATTCGGTAAAGAACCCGGCCACCAATTCACTTTCCGCTTCCGGCAAATCAAATGGTGTCCGGTTCGTTTCAGCAATTGAAGAAATCATGAACACCATAAATGCTATCGCTTGAGGGAAGGATCCCCATGCGAAAAAGTACCAGTTCCAAAACCCTCCTGCTTGCGCATTGGTAATGGTCACCAAACTCAAGGAGCTTGAAAGGAGCAACACGCCGACAATTGAAAGCCCCACATTCAATTCGTAACTAATCAATTGTGCCGCAGACCGCAGGCCTCCCAGAAGGGAATACTTACTGTTTGATGACCATCCGCCCAGAATAATGCCGTATGCCCCGATTGAAGCAAACGCCAGGATATAGAGAACGCCGATATTGAGGTCGGTAATCACAAACGGTTTAAAGTTGACGCCGCCCACATCCACAGTCCAATCCGGGCCAAATGGAATCACCGCGAATCCGATGAGGGCGGGAACTAATGACAACACAGGCGCCATGCTAAACATGAACTTATTGGCACCGGACGGAATGATGTCTTCTTTAAAAAAGAGCTTTAAGCCGTCGGCTACCGGTTGCAGGATGCCATAAGGCCCGACTTCCATCGGTCCCATCCGATCCTGCATCCAACCCAATACCTTGCGTTCCAATAAGG
>JACDDF010000291.1 GCA_013817135.1 Nitrospirales bacterium | reverse complement strand
GAGTTCCTTTGTCCATATAGTTGCCTTTATTGAATCCAAAAGAATTTTTATATCCGGAATCCAGAAGCTGATAGACCCGATGGCCATCTCCACAACCAAAATCCAAAATATAACTATCTTCAGTGATAAGAATTCCCTTTCGTTTACATACCTCAATCTGCCTGATATCTATGCTTTGCATGAGGATTTTTCTTCCCTATTACCATTTGATGTCCCACACCTATTGATCACCGAGATAGGTGGACTCACCGAAAAAATGCATGTCGGCATCGAACATTGGAGTTTTCATTGCATCGTCTCCGGAAGCCTAACAAAACGAGCCGCGAGGTCACTTCATTTAGACTTTTGGTATTCCAGTCGACACAATCTCGCCAACCGACCGCCAAGTCACTCGGGAATCCGATTGAGCACGCGCAATCAGTTTTCTCAATTGCTCGCCGACCGTTAAAGCACCTGATTCCAGACTTGGCATATCCAACTCCCAATAATGTGTCGCAGCGCAGAAAACTCCATCCTTGGTTAACGCATGGTCGAAGATCATTTCATTTCGCTGAAGAGAAGATCGGGGAGTCACGGCATTACCGGCAATCTCGTAATGGTCCTTCAGATCCAGGATCCAGGGAATACCCAATCCTCCGCTTTTCCGCCAATGATAGAGTCTCGACCACAGCAACCAGGTTTTCAGTGAAGTAAGCGGCCACCCGCCCCGAAGCCCGGCAACCCCTCCCAAGTGCAGTCCCACCCGGGCAAGGGCACGTAGTCCTTGACGTCCGATTGTGTTGTGAGGTGGGACAAAAACCCGAATACTGGCGCCTAAGAGATCTTCCAAATATTTTCGTCCATCCATGACCCGCCTAGCTAAATCGGATCCCTCTGCAAATTCCGGTTTACCATGCTCCTCATCATGATGAAATCCATGGAGCATCGCTTCAAAACGACCTTGAGCAATCCCATCGCGGAGATACTCCACAAGCGATCGATTTTTGTGCAATGGATGGATAGACAGCCGATCCCGGACATGTTCAGGAACCGCTCTATTGGTTCCCGGACGACAAAAAGGAATGATGGCCAGAGAAACGGGCCCCCATCGGCTAATCTCCCCATATGCATGCTCAAGATCATCAGGCGTCGTAAAGAAATTCGTATCGTCGTCACGAATACAGAAATACATTGTTCTTCCTTCTAGGCCTGAAGATGCATGCAGCAGGAATTAAAAAATGACACACGAGATGTCCGTCCTACATGCGAGCTTTCAGGAATACATTGTCTCAGCTGTCCCCTTAAACCCATCCAGCTTTTCCAATATCTCCCTTTAAACTGGGCGGGATTTCCACCGAGCCCGGGACAAACGGGTCAACCGGAGGTGCTCCCTCAAGGGCACGAACTAGAGCCAAGGTCTGTTGCTTAGCCGAATACGTTTCGCTGCTTTTCCTATCAGGAACAAATGAGGATAGCGTGCCCTCACGCCATGCCTCAAGCACCTGGCGAAACACCGTGGCAATCTCGGAGGGCGACTCAATATCCGCTATTGTCCTCACCCCTACCCGATGCAGAACGGTTCTCATTTCATCCTCCGGGAGGATTCCGATAATCGGACGGCCTGCCTTCAGGTAGGAAAAGACCTTACTCCCGCATAACTCATATCCTTTCATGGGAATCAACCCAAGCAGGAGGAGTGCGTTGGCCTCTGCCTGCAGGCGACAGACTTCGGCATAGGAAACAGCAGACATAATTTTTACAACATCCAGGACACCCAGAATGCCCGCCGCACGATTAATTGCCTCCGTGCCTTCACCAACGAACAGAAGTTGCAAATACCCGACAAGGACCGGGGAGGATTGTTTGAGCAGGCGTATTCCTTGAAGCAAGGTATCATACCGGTAGGGCGCGATCGTCCCAGCATACAAGACCACACATGTGGTTTGACTCCCTGCATCGGGGTTGTATGCGGCAATTGTGCCGTCAAATCCATTGGGGATAATATGAATGCGTGAGAGTTCTAAGGCTCCAGGGTAGGCCTGCCAGTAACATTCGGCCTCTGAATGGTAACGAAATATTACGGCCTGGGCTCCTTCCAAAATCTGATATAAGAGGCGACGATCCCGTCGTTTTGCCCACCCAGGTCGATCGTCATCGAAGGGGCTCCCTGCCAACGTCCATGAATCTCGAAAGTCGAGCACATATGGCACCCCGGATTGCAATGATGCCTTTCTCGCCACCACAAACGAGGACCACGGACCTCCTGTCACCCAGATCACCTTTGCCCCTGTCCGCTGACACACCTTCACCGTGGCAGTCATACCTGGTGTGATCCAAGGCATGGCCAAATCCGGGTGATAGTAATAGCTTTCAGCCTTCCTCACGAAACTCCTCAAATAAGAACGCATGGAAGGAGGTGGAGTTTCATTGATTCCGCTAGCATTTTCCGGAGAAGAGCCGGAGAGCATTTTGATTGATCTCCTCCCTCGCCAGGCCTGGAATCGTTGCCATGCATCCGCACCAGGTACCCGCACAACCTCAACATGGTCTGGCACCAATGACAACAAGCCGGGATCGTTTCTTCCTTGGGGTGTGTTACCGGATGCGACCACAGTAGGGTGCCAGCCCACATCCGGCAAATGACGCACAAAGCGAAGCGGTCGATACACCCCCGCACTTCCATCGGGGGGGAAATTGTATGAGATCACCACCACAGATTTCATTGAGAATTGCTTGCGTCAGTAGAAATTCAAATTCCTGTCCGATGTACGTATCCTACAGGTCTCTTGACTACCGGATCTTTCCTAAAAGACCTGTTCCATCTGGATTCAACCCATCCGAACCAGTCTCTTGCTCAACATAAGCCGGCTGTTCCCCGGGTTTATCGAAAAAGATACATTATTTCCGCAGCGCACAATTGCCTTTTCGTTTTTTCCCGCATCTTTGGATAACTCGCACCCTTGTTTCAGGGAACTGAGATAGAACGCCTTACTTCCCTCCCTTTAGGGCTTGCCCTAAAGATCGGCTTAATTTCCACCCCAAAAGAGCTGCCGGAATCAATCCCACACTCATCCACCATGGCATTAAGTTCAGAGATGGGTCTCTAGGCCCTCGCAATACCATGTGCTTCAGACTCAATATGCCCGCCTTTAACGCGCACTTCCTTTGATTTTTTTTAAGCAAAAGATACCCAAGCTGACAATAGGCTTCTGCAAGGTGGGTTCTCCACATAAGGTCCGGGACCAATTGAGGAAATAGTTTCCAATTCTTCTCCAGCACTCGAATCTTTCCACGAACAGCCAACTCAGTTTGTTTTGAAACATTCATTTGATGAACCCGTTTTTTGCAGAAGATCCTTGGAATACATGCAATCCTATACGAGGCGGATATCCGCAACCATAAATCTCTGTCTTCCACCGATCTTATTTCTTCATCAAATACTCCGGTCTTTTCCAGGCAGGATTTTCTGACCATCACGGTTGGTGTCGTAACAAAATTTTCAAGGATCAATGTTTCAAAGGCATTATCCAGAGGCCCTGCCACAATGGGACACGTTGGAAACATATGGTATTTTTCCGCAAGAAAAGATGAAAGGACAATGCCCTCTTCATTAAATTCTTCATAGTCGGAAAAGACAAGAGCCAAATCCCGATTGGCCTCCATAAAAGCCAGTTGCACTTCCAGCTTTTCAGAAGTCCAACAATCATCGGCATCCAAAAAACAAATAAATTCTCCTTGTGCCACTTGTATTCCTGCATTTCTTGCAGCCGATGGGCCTTTGTTCTGCTGATACAGATAGCGAATTGAGCCGTCGAACCGCTTTAAAACCTCCATTGTGCTATCGGTAGAACCATCGTCAACCACAATGATTTCGTGGCAAGGGTAAGTTTGGTCCAACACACTCTGTATTGTTTGCCCGATAAACTGTTCAGCATTATAAGCTGGAATAACCACACTAATCAGAGATGGCATCTGAACACCTATTTAACTTTCGTATATTTCAAAATGAGAGTGGAAATCACACATTATCCTTCCTTCCCTTCTCACCAGCTTTCTCATTTTACTATCGAATATTTCCCCCCTCATCATTATCCTCTCTCCTAATGTGGGCGAGGGAACTTGAGGTGCCTCAGTTGAAAGTTAAAATCCCATAGAATGAACTGTATATATATCTGCTAAGATCACTTAAAAAATTTACCGGGTTGAATGCCACATCATTCTGATTCCTGATCTCCCTCATCTGGAGCCACACATTCGCTTCTTCGAACATAGTCACTATCCGGATGTCAGTGAGTATTGGCTGCTCTCAATAGAAAATCTTGGAGTTTGAACGGCTCTTCAAGGAATGTCTCGTTGGAATGCTTCCCCATTCAAGGGAGCGTGCGAATGGTTGTGCGGGGGACCGCCTGTGTCAATATTTCTTGTAGTTTTAGGACTTCAGTTTTTATGTTAAAACAACTTTCTATTTTCTTCCTTCCTTCTTCTCCCATTCTTCTTCTAAGGTCTGGACAATTC
>JACDDF010000003.1 GCA_013817135.1 Nitrospirales bacterium | reverse complement strand
TCAAAGGCCTGAAGGTTCCCTTGCGTGATGGCATCGACCAGATCATTGTCCGTAGAGGGTTCGTCAGGTGTCATGGAACGAATGGTCAAATTTTTCAAACATGAGCGGTGCCATTTGAAGGTGAGATCCGGTTGTCCTCCAGGGGAGGACCCAGCAAATGGCGAAAGTGTAGCAATGCCGTCAAAGCTTCTCAAACACCTTGTGGTGCAATGTCATGGCCGTAGGGAAAGTGATTATGTTTTTGAGTCGGTATGGATGTATAAAAAAAAATCCACGGAAATTCTCATTTGTGATTAGGAAAATACATGATGGTGTATAGGACAAGGAAGAGGAGCGACCAGCTTTTCGATAACAGGCACATACCACCCTGGAATAATGGCGTGGGCATCATGTACCGGTCGGTGAAATTGGGAGAGGTAAGGGGGTTCGGAGGTGAAGGTCCCTTTGAGGGAAAGGAATTTCCACACCATTCTTCCGAAATTTCTTGACGATGGCGCAATTAATCGGATTGAACCTGCCTTCTGCCTTGTGGATCTTCCACCCAGGCTAATAAACGCATGTTCCAGGCGGAATCTCCGAAACTCATAAGCCAGGCCTTTGGCTCTGGGTGCGGTAACACCATAGAGTTTTCTTTTGCTGCTTACAAAAGTGAAATGATGACCTTGTCTAAATCTGAATTGTAAGAGACTTCCACCTCAATCTCCAAACGGGTTTTAGGGTCACCGTGCGACCAGTTAATCACCGTGGAAGAGATAAATTCGGAGTTGGGAACTACGATCGCAACGTTGTTTAGAGAACGAATGGTGGTGGGTCGAATGTTGATTTCTGCCACATCTCCTTCAGTGTCTCCCACGGTGATTCGATCCCCAATTTGGATATGTTGTTCGAATAGCAACATGAGTCCTGCGATGAAATTGGACGTCAGATTTTGCAGGCCGAATCCGATTCCGACTGAGAGAAACCCAAAAATGACGACAAGACCGCTCAGGTCGACTCCGATGACTTGAAAGGCAATCACGGTCCCGACAAGGAGCAGGAAATATTGAATAATCCGGGTTAAGGTGTATTGTGTCGCCTTGGGCATCTTCGAGCGTTTGAGTAATTGGTTGCTGAGAAAACGTCGTATCAGGGTGTTGATGATCTTAAAGCCACCCATGATGAACGCAAAAAATGCCAGAGACGAGAGGGTAATCGGGGTCTGGTTGACGGTAAATAAGGGATAGGTGAAAAAGTGATCCAATGCGTTCAGGACCGTTGAAAGATCCATGGTTGTGCTCCTTTGAGGCGTTATAGATATTCTGCCACGTTGTTATGGAAGAAACTCTTTTAGGGGGGCGTTTATTGCCGTGTCGGGTTAGATGAATAAACCAGAAAAATGTCAGAAAAGATTGAGGTGAAAAATCGGAAGGAAGAACATTTGACAGAAGAAGTATGCCACTTGAGATTAAAAGATTGCGAGGGGACAAGGAGGTGTAGCTTAGTGTTAAGGCCTCATGAGACTAAAAAAAGCCAGATAGAACAGAGTCTGAAGTGGTCAAAATAAGCGGGACACCCGTTTGGGCGATAAACTTCAGCACAAACGAGGTGAGATATGAGACGGACACCACAAAGTTTTTCAGCCGACTTTAAGTTAGAAGCAGTGAAATTCTTGAGGCAGCAGGGTTATTCCGTATCTCAATCCTGTCGGGTGCGCTCCATTTCTGCAATTCCGCCTTGCTGCGCTGGCTTGCCCCAATTGATGTCGAAGCGGCTAGCAGAAAACCGGTTGGGATGGCCCTGACGACCGAACAACAACCAATTTAACAGTCTGAGGTCCAGGTGAAACGGCTGTAAATGGAGAAAGTGGTTACTCGAACTTGTACCGAAAATGTTGGCGCATGTGCTCCCTTGATCTTCCCTGTGAGCACCAAAAAGCAAGTTTCCCCATCCTGTCTCTCATAGATTCCTATTGATCCACCATTTCTTGGCTGTCTTTGAAAAACATTTTTTGATGGGGGATACCCTCAATGCTGAGGATTTATGAAATTCAGGGGTCTAACAATGGCGGAGAGACCAGGGGAGATGTGAAGAGATAGATTGTTGTTGAGAGCATGACCAGAAAACAGGCACGGAGTCGAGAAGTGCCACTTATAAACATGTGTCCAAAATTTGGTAATGTTTTATAAGGTTAACCCGTTCAGATGGTGATTGCGGTAATTTAAGGAAGGAACAGGCGGCTGCGTGTTATCGAAAAAGGGTAGGCGGAATAGAAAGGTCACCATTGATGATGGTTTGGATACGAGCACCCAGATTAGGGGTCGATGTAATCAACCCAGGTTTCTTTTTCCGCCAGGTATGCTTGGCCTTTGAAATTGAGGCGGGTGCGCATGGTGGTAAATCCTAATTCGCGAAGTTGATCGGTGATGTCCTTAAGTGTTTCCTGCACGGTTCGATAGACTTGTGATTGGAGATTCAGCGCTTCGTACATGACCGTTCCCGAGTATCCGCGTTCCACCCGTTTAATTGGGATCATTCGGTTGAAATATCGGTCACTAGGGTCCATCCCCTCCAATTGATGCTTTTCCACGACGGCATTTCTGACTCGAAAGGATAAGGGAAGCGATGTCATGTGCTCTAGCTCCGGCTTAACGATAGGGTATCGGTATTTTTTCTTTCTGTGAAAACGGATTATAGGCTGCCCCGATGGGGGTCGCAAGCGTGGTTGACTTCCCTCAGAATCCCAACGTAACCTTCCCTACGCTTGGGAAAAATACGTTTGCGAGAAAGGGGTTGTGGCGAAATGCTCCGCGAGTCATCGGGTGCCGACATTCCAATCAACCTTCCCAACAGTCTCACCGTCCTTCGGATTCTCCTTGTTCCTGTCTTCGTTGGGTTTTTGCTCTACGAATACTATGATTATGCCCTAGTGACATTGTTAGTCGCGGCGGTGACCGATGGGCTGGATGGGGCAATTGCCCGTATCACCGATCAGCGCACTCGCCTCGGCGAGTATCTCGATCCTCTGGCTGACAAATTACTCCTCATGTCGGCCATCGTGACCTTATCTGTTCTCCATTTCATCCCTATCTGGGCGGTAATTCTTGTGGTGAGTCGTGACGCCATTCTCCTCACGGGGACCATATTGGCTAATTTAACGGAAATCGACATTGATATTACTCCCACCTGGTTGGGAAAGGGTACCACCTTTGCACAAATTTGCTATGTCATCATGGTGATTCTCTTTGCGACCGGGCGTGTTCCCTCCGAAAGCATCATTCCTTTTCTTTCGGTAATGGTCATCCTGACAACCGGTTCTGGAGTGCATTATCTGTTCCGGGGGATTCAACGGCTCAATTCTTCAGGCAAGAAATAAGGGTAAACGGGAGGATGCAGGTGAATCGAGAGCGTGTCGGCCTACAGCTGGTGGATGCGAAAGTGATCTCTTCAGATGATTTGTCTCAGGCGCTTGATATTCAGCAGGGAGAAGGAGGGCGCCTCGGGAGCATTCTGGTTCGGATGGGGGTTCTGTCTGAATCCACCTTATTAGAGTTTCTCAGCCAGCACTATGGAGTTGCCACTGTAGAATTGTCTACGTGCTCGATTGACGGGAGTCTTCGGGGGTTGGTTCCTTATGACGTTGTCCGCCGGCACCTCGTTTTGCCGGTGCGGAAAACCACTTCACGCCTGAGTCTGGCTATGGCCGACCCCACGAATGCGTCTTTGCTCGATGATTTGCGATTTCGTACCGGGCTGCACATCATCCCCATGGTAGCTACCGAGTCGGATTTACGGACAGCGATCTCCCATGTGTATGGCCAGGCTCCAGATGGATCTTCCTCGACCATGGAAGCTCTGCAAAAAGATGAGGGGGGTAATTTCAAAAACCGGGAAGATGGTGACCGGATGTCACCCAACTCGATGGGGAAGCCTGTTGGCCCTGTCTGTGCCTCTGCTAACGGGTTGAATGGTCAACAAAGATCTATCCTTCTTCAGGACAACGCAGAAATGACCCGTGTGAAGCGTCATATCAAAATTGATAAAGATTCTTCAGCTGTGGAGGTGGTGAATGGGCTTGTTCAGCAGGCCATTGAAATGGAGGCGAGTGATATTCATATTGAGCCGATGGAGACCATGATCCGGGTTCGCTTTCGGTTGGATGGCGTCTTGTGCCCGATTCAAAATCTGCCTAAAGATCTTCATCAGGCATTACTCGCCAGGGTGAAGATTCTTTCCGATCTGGATATTGCGGAGCGTCGGTTACCTCAAGATGGACGAATGAAGGCGGAGGGCTTTCCCCACGTCGATATTCGAGTAGCAATTCTGCCGTGTTTGTTTGGGGAAAAAGCGGTTCTGCGTCTCCTGAATCAGTCAGGGCTTGCATTGCATTTGACCAATATCGGACTCAACCAGCCTGATTTGGATCGGGTCACGACGGCTCTGGAAAATCCCTATGGAATGATCCTGGTGACAGGGCCTACGGGGAGCGGAAAGACGACAACCCTCTATAGCGCGTTACAATTTCTGAACACCCCTCAGATGAATATTGTCACTGTCGAAGATCCCGTGGAATACCAAATCCAGGGCATCAATCAGATGCAAATTCATGAAGAGATTGGATTGAATTTTGCCGCCGGGTTGCGTGCTTTTCTGCGGCAGGATCCTGACGTCATGATGGTGGGGGAAATTCGTGATCGGGAAACCGCGCAAATCGCGATTCAGGCTTCTCTGACTGGCCATCGAGTTCTTTCTACCTTGCATACGATGAATGCCCCAGGGGCGATTGCCCGCCTCATCGATATGAGCATTGAGCCGTTTTTGGTGTCTTCCGCCGTCTCGCTCATTGTGGGTCAACGATTAGTACGAAAAATTTGTGATCATTGTCGGGAGCTGGATACGGTATCTCAATTTCAGCTGCAGGAACTGGGGATTGATGCGAATATGTTCGGTGCGGTTCAAGCGATGAAAGGGCGTGGGTGTGCGTCCTGCCATCTGACTGGATTTAAAGGGCGTATGGCCTTATTTGAGACCTTACCTATTTTTGAAGGGCTCCATGAGAAAATTTTGGCCCGGGCATCGACGAATGACTTAATAGCCTGTGCGATAAGCGAAGGATTTCGCACACTTAGACAAGCGGGGATGGCGGCTGTTCAAGGTGGCTTGACCACTGTTGGCGAGGTATTTGCCGAAACGAGGTCTGATGCTTTTGCGTAGGTACCCCAGTAAACAGGTGGCCCAATGGAATTGACTGTACTTCTAGGTGAATTGTGCCGGCAGGGTGGCTCCGATTTGCACCTGGTCTCCGGCAGTGTGCCTCGCCTTCGAGTGGACGGGCATTTACGTCCTATGGAGTCTCCAGCATTGACAGGCCAGGACATGTCTCGGTTAACAGCGAGTCTGTTGACCGAAGCACAGCATCACCAGGTTATGCAGACCGGAGAGTGGGATGGAGCGTACAGCGTTCCAGCAATTGGTCGGTTTCGGGTCCATGTCTATACCCAGCGCGGATCCTTGGCCATGGCCATTCGTGCAGTGTCCGTGGAGATTCCGACGTTTGTAGAATTAGGCCTTCCGCCTATTGTTGAAGAACTGATGAGGAAGCCCCAAGGGCTGATTTTGGTAACCGGGCCGACGGGAAGCGGAAAAAGTACGACATTGGCCTCAATGCTGGATCATATTAATGAGGAGCGGCGTGCCCATATTATTTCGTTGGAAGACCCCATTGAGATTCTGCATTCACACAAAAAGAGCCTGGTGTCTCAAATGGAAGTCGGATCCGATGTCCGTGATTTCCAATCCGCACTGAAAGGCATCTTACGGCAGGATCCTGATGTGGTGTTTTTGGGAGAATTGCGAGATCTCGAGACCATTCAGGCGGCTCTTACAATGGCCGAAACCGGTCATCTGACGGTGGCCACCTTGCACACGAATTCTGCTATTCACACGCTGACGCGATTGGTCTCGGTGTTTCCCCCCCACCAACAACAAGAAATTCGCATTCAGTTGTCGATGGTTCTGGAAGGTATTCTGGCTCAGCGGCTTCTGTCTCGCTCCGAAGGAAAGGGCCGAGTCCTGGCTTTGGAAATTCTGATTCCCTCCCCGGCCATTCGGAACCTGATTCGGGAAGATAAGATTCATCAAATGTATTCCATGATGCAAACGGGACAAGCCCAATATGGCATGCAGACAATGAATCAAGCCCTGGCCGACTTAGCTGGCCAAGGAGTGATATCCTCTGAGCTGGCTATGGGACTCACGACACTTCCTGATGAGTTATCCAAGCTATTGGAACGCACCGGTCGGGATCGGTCTGGGGGGATGTCGTTGGCCAGGTTGCGTCCTCGGATGTAAGTGATGACCTTTCTGAACTTTCACAGAGAACGCGAGTAAGAGATTCCAGATGCCTACGTTTGAATATCGTGCGAAAAATTTTGAAGGACAGGCAGTCCATGGGGAAGTGTTGGCTAGCACTTCCAGTGAGGCCTTACAGCTTCTTCGTAGGCAGGACGTCTTGGTGACCAGTCTCCAGGAAAAAGTTGAAAGGGTATTCAATCTTAGGTGCCTGGTGACCGGCTGGAACCGCCAGGGGAGCTGGCGAGCCGTGAGAAGTAAAGAATTGGTGGTCTTTACCCATCAACTGGCAACCTTGATTCGTGCAGGCGTGCCTCTTTTGGAATGCCTGGATATTCTCTCCAGCGAAGCTGAAAACCCGACCTTGCAACAAGTTGTCAAACATATTCGAGTGGATGTGGAGGGCGGAACCTTATTGGCTCATGCTTTAAAGCGCCACCCAACCGTCTTTCATGAATTTTATCGGAGTATGGTTGAAGTAGGAGAGACGACAGGTCGCTTGGATGAGAGTTTGACCCAACTGGCAGTGTACCTTGGTAAACAGGCTCAGTTGCGGGCGAAAATTTTTTCTGGATTAGCCTATCCGGCTTTGCTCATAACTGTCGCGATGATTGTCCTGGTCTTTTTGCTGATTTGGGTAGTCCCTCTTTTTTCTGGTTTATTCCAAGATATGGGCGAATCACTTCCCTGGTTGACGCAAGTGGTGATTGACGTGGCTGAGGGGGTTCGAGATTACTTTTTTCTGTTGGCGATTTTCGTGGGAAGTTTAGTTTTGTGTATACGGTGGGTGCTGAAAAATCCGAAAAGTCGACAGGCCATTGATGGGTGGGTCTTACGAGTTCCCCTTCTGGGATCCGTGATCCAAAAAGCGGCAACGGTGCGCTTTTCCAGGACATTAGGGTTTTTAGTCCGTCGTGGGGTCCCGTTGTTGGCGGCCTTGGGTGTGGCGGGAACGGTGACTGGCAATAAAGTATTTGAGCAGGGCATCAAGCTGGCCACTACAGCGGTTCAAGATGGAATGCCCATTTCCGAGGCCTTGAGGGCTCGCCAGGTTTTCCCGCCCATGGTTCCCCAAATGCTTAAGGTGGGAGAGTCAACCGGTTCTATCGATGTAATGCTGGAAAAAATTGCGGATTTCTTTGAGCAAGAGGTCGATCGAACGGTAGCCACTTTAACGTCAGTGTTGGAGCCGTTTATTATCTTAGTCGTGGGCTGTGGGATTGCCCTTGTCGTTGTGGCCATGTATCTTCCCATTTTTTCTATCGGATCAGTCATTGGATGACTTTGAAGGTATTTCGTCGTGAGAGTGGGAGTGCTATGTCAGTTTCTGAAATCGTGGTGCAGGCGCCGGCAAAAGTGAATCTATTGATTCGGGTACTGGATCAATTGCCCAATGGGTATCATAATTTGTGGTCTCTCATGCATACGGTCGATGTCTTTGATCTTCTACGAATCAGGCTTAACCCTGATCGGGAGGGCCTTACCTTGACGTGTGGAGATGCCCCGTTGCCCTTGGATAAGGGAAATCTGGTTTATAGGGCGGCTGAATTGGTCCTTCAGCGGGCTGATAAGAGTGTAGGGGTTGATATTGAGCTAACCAAAGTCATTCCCTTGTCGGCTGGACTGGGAGGTGGGAGTAGTGATGCCGCCGCCACTCTGTATGGCCTTGCTCACTTGCTGGGGTTAAATTGGACTTTATCTGACTTGTGTGAGGCGGGTGCAACACTCGGAAGTGATATTCCCTTTTTTTTTAGAGCTCCTTGTGCAGTGGTTCGGGGGTGGGGCCAGGAGGTGGCGGCCTGTTCCCTCAAAGGTGAACGGTGGGTGGTTCTTGTCAATCCTGGCTTTCCTATTCAGACAAAATGGGCATATAAGCAGCTGGCCTCTCAACGGGATGCTGTCCGTCCTTTAGGTGAATTTACAAAGAGGGTCGATCGTGAGTTGAGCCTCTCTTGGGAGGAAGTGATCGGGATAATGGAGAATGATTTTGAGGCGCCGTTGTTTCCGTTTTATCCCATTTTGGGATTTATTAAAGATACCTTGCTTTCCTTTGGGGCTCAAGCCGCACTATTATCAGGTAGTGGAGCTACCGTATTTGGTGTTTTCCACACTCAAGAGGAAGCTCGGCAGGCTTCCACCCGGTTGCGCCGTGATACTAGTTGGCGAATCTTTGATATCCCGATGGGTTCGACTGATTTACCCCATGACGCAATCCATGTTGGCTCTTCTTCTCAGGTTTCCAAAATGTAAATTCAGTGATTTGAGTTGACAAGCCGCCGATTGTAGAATTACCTTTGCTCTGCTTTTTTCCTGAAAATCTGCTACGGTTCAGGTTTACCTAGGCAAGTTGAGACTACCACTATGCTCCGAGATTTAAAATTGTTCACGGGTAACTCCAATCTTGCGTTGGCCAGAGAAATTGCCCAGTATATTGGGCAGGATTTGAGTCAGGCGACGGTTACGACCTTTAGTGATGGGGAGATTAGAGTCAGAATTGATGAGAATGTGCGGGGAGGCGATGTCTTTCTCATTCAATCCTGCTGCCACCCGGTGAATACCTCGATCATGGAGTTACTGCTTCTGATCGATGCGGTCAAACGATCATCGGCTTCCAGGATTACGGCGGTCATTCCTTATTACGGATATGGGAGACAAGATCGAAAGGATCAACCCCGAGTGCCAATTAGTGCCAAATTAATTGCGGATTTGATCACGGCGGCCGGCGCAAATCGGATTCTGACCATGGACCTTCATGCCGGACCTATTCAAGGATTCTTTAATATTCCGGTTGATCACCTTTACGCCATGCCTGTGTTGTTGGACTACATTAAAAAGCAAAATGTTTCTGATTTGGTGATCGTTTCCCCTGATGCGGGAGGGGTCGAGCGGGCGAGAGCATTTGCCAAACGACTGAATTCCTCCCTCGCGATTATCGATAAGCGGCGGGAATCACCAAATCAGGCTGAAGTGATGAATATTATTGGCGATGTCCAGGGTAAGAATGCCTTCTTGTTTGATGACATGATTGATACGGCCGGAACCATTGTCCAAACGGCTCAAACCTGTATGGATAATGGAGCCCTGTCGGCCTGGGCTGGGAGTACTCATGCAGTCCTGTCTGGTCCAGCTCTGGAGCGCTTGCAATCGTCTTGTCTCCGGGAGGTCATGGTGACGAACACCATTCCTTTGAATGGAAAGGATCAGCAATGTCCAAAATTGAAGACCCTCTCGGTTGCTCCTTTGTTGGGTGAGGCGATTTTGAGGATTCATCGTGAAGAATCGGTGACATCCTTGTTTGTATAAATTAGCTAAGGAATTGTTCATTCACTCCCATTTAGAAGAGGTCAAGACGATGAAATATGAACTTGAGGTAGAAAAACGGGATCATGCTGGAAAAGGCGTGGCGAGGCAATTGCGGCGACAAGGGAAAATTCCCGGAGTTCTTTATGGAGGGGGGAAGTCTGAATTTGTGGCCATGGAACATAAGATTGCCCGTAATATGGTGCTTGCTCAGGCTGGCCATGCCGGGCTGCTGACTGTTCGGATTTCCGGGTCAGAAGAACGGATCGCAGTTCTCCAAGACCACCAAATTGATCCGATCACCGGGGCAATTTTGCATGTGGATCTCTTTGAGGTTTCAATGACGAAGCCCATCCGAGTCAATGTTCCCGTGATGATAATCGGAGAAGTTCCTATTGGAGTGAAAGAGGGCGGTATTTTGCACCAGCCTATGCGCGAATTACATATTGAATGTCTGCCGGCTCAGATTCCGGACCATATTGAAATTGATGCCTCAGGATTCGGGATTGGTGATGGTGTGCATATCAAGGAAGTTGAAGTCCCGACAGGCGTCAAGATTTTGGATGATGAGGATCTCATGGTTGCGCACGTTGCCTCGAAGATGTCTGAGGCCAAATTAGAGTCCCTCCTGGCTCGCGAGGCGGCTGAGGGAGTGTCTCCTGTTGCCACTGCAGAAAAAGCCGCAGTTGAGGGGGCCGCCCCTGCAGGGGCTGTGGCGGCGCCAGATAGTAAAGCGAAGGCCGCACCAGATAGTAAAGCGAAAGAAGGCAAGAAGTAACCCTTGCATGTGGTGGTGGGACTTGGAAATCCAGGAGAGCCGTACAAACACACGCGACACAATTTGGGCTGGATGGTTCTAGAGCAGGCGGCGGATCGTTGGAATATTGCTTGGGGAAAACAAGTGCGTGGGTTTTTAGGAAAAGGTGACGTTAAGGGTCATCCGGTTCTGCTGCTTCTTCCCCTGACGTGGATGAATCAAACTGGAGTTGTAGTTCGGACTGTTCTTCAGGACTTGTCTCCGGTATCTCCGGATCTCATTGTTGTGCATGATGATCTGGACCTGTCTCTTGGAACGATCAAGATCAAAACCCGAGGGGGCGCTGGCGGACATAATGGTCTTCGGTCGGTCTTGTCGTGCGTGGGGACGGAAGAATTCTCCAGGGTCAAGGTTGGAATAGGACGTCCTCAGAATAATGACAACCTTGCGAATTTTGTACTTTCACCATTTCTATCAGAAGAGTGGGAGGAAATTATTTCAATTCTTCCGAAGGCCATTGATTCGTTGGAATGCCTAATTTGTGAGGGACCAGACATTGCCATGAATCGATTTCATGTGCGATCTCCTGAGATGGGCCTGTAAGTATTCCTGGACTGGTCAGTTTACCTGGCAACAGGTCTACTTTACTTAAAAATAATATCAGGTTTTTAGTATCTGAATGGTCAGATTCTTTTCCTGAATAGGAGTTTGACACTCCAATTTACCCTATGGTAGCTTGTGTCCCCTTTTGTGATACAACACGATTACTCTGCCTGAAAACTAGAAAAATACCGTCAGAGGGAAAGGTTATGTATGAAACTGTATGAATCACTGTGTATTCTTCGTCCCGTTCAAGCGGAAACAGAAAATGAACGAGTGATTGAAAAAATGAAGGAAGTCCTAAGTCAGGCTGGGGCCAATATTTTAAATTTCGATAATAGCGGGAAGAAAAAGTTGGCCTATGATATTCAACACGAACGGAAGGGGACCTATATCACGGTTCAATTCGAAGGCCCTCCTACCGTCGTATTTGAGTTGGAGCGCTTTCAGCGTATGGAAGATCAGGTAATGAAGTTTATGACCGTAAAGCTGAACCCAAGTGACTTGGTTGCAGTAGCTGAAGCTGAGGCTGAAGCAAGTGGAGAGGATGCTGGAGATGGTGGGAATCAATTTCAATAAAGTCATTTTGATTGGAAATCTGACCAGAGATCCTGAGCTTCGGTATACACCCAGCGGCACACCTGTGGTAAATTTCCCATTAGCGGTGAATCGCCGATACCGTCAGGGCGAAGAGCCAAAAGAAGAGGTCTGTTATGTTGATATTGTCGTGTTTGGGCGACAAGCCGAACATTGTGGGCAGTACCTCAATAAAGGTGACGGGGCCATCGTTGATGGTCGCCTACAACAACGTCGATGGGAAACGGACGACGGGCAGAAGCGAAGCAAACATGAAGTGGTTGCTCAAACAGTAACGTTCTTGCCGAAAAAGTCCTCCTCCGGTAGCTCTGGGTCAGGAGTGTCTGAGGAGTCTACCTATGATTCGGAAGAGTATTATCCTGACCCCATGCCCTAATTTTTAGCCGAGGAGAGGTTTCTGTGGAAAAAGGACGATTGTTTCAGCGGAAAAGAGTGTGCCGCTTTTGCTTCGATAAAACACCATTGGATTACAAGGATGCAAATCTATTGAGGAATTTCCTCACGGAACGCGGACGCATTATTCCTCGTCGGACATCGGGAAATTGCTTGCGGCATCAAAGAAAATTAACCCAAGCGATTAAGCGTGCCAGGCATGTTGCTATCCTTTCATTTGCAGAAGAACACTGAGGTCATCAGTTTTCTTCGATATGGGGCAGTAGGGTAGAATGGCGGGGTTGTGATATGTCGATAATCATCAATCTACTTGATGTCCCCTCAGCAGGGCTTCAAATTCATCATGAGGTTGAGCCCTCGGCCTTATTATTCTCCAGTGATGAGGGAAGCCCTATTGGGAACTTAAGTTGTCATGGAGAACTATTTCTGACTGGCGAGCGGGCAGCATATTTTCAAGGGAAAATAATTGGAAGGATGGCCAGGGGGTGCGTTCGTTGCCTGGATCAATTTGAGGAAGACCTGTCATTATCGTGCGAGGTTGAATTTAAAAAAGCTGTGAAAGCGGTGAATGTGATTGTGCCGCACAGGGATAAAGGGAAAGGGGTAAAGGGGAGCGATAAACCCGTCGATGAGGATGCGACCGAAGAGGATGTTTACCCTATTTCAGGAAATGAAATCGACCTTCTTCCAGCTATTCGAGAGCAAGTCATTCTTGCTAGCCCTCTCCAATCCTTGTGCAATGAAAATTGCCTCGGGTTGTGCCAGGTATGTGGGAGTAATTTAAATGATGGCATTTGTGGGTGTTGTACCCCAGTTACAGACTCAGAACCGGTGCCAAATTTCCAGCAAACAATATCAAAAAAAAATCCATCCAAGCGCTCCTCCGCTTCCGTTCGAAGGGGATCGTGAAGGCATCAGTCACCTCTTAACTGAAAAGTTGGACTATTATGGCAAATCCCAAACATAAAATTTCTAAAGCCCGCAGGGATAAACGGCGATCCCATCTCAAGCTCACCCCGCCAAATTTGTCTACGTGCCCTCAATGTCATGAGCCCAAGCCATCTCATACGACATGTTTGAATTGTGGAACCTATAAGGGAATCGCCATTATTTCGGTTGAAGAAGGATAAACGGCATTTTTCTTCTCGACCCAGTCATCTTTTAACACCAAACCCATGAAAATAGCCGTGGACGCGATGGGGGGGGATCATGGATTATCTCCCAATGTCGAAGGAGCCATACAGGCTACAAGGGAATCCTCTCTCTCGATTATCTTGGTCGGAGACGAACCCTCTCTCCAATCTCATCTGGACAAACTCGGCGGTACAAAAGCAGGCATTGAGATTTTTCATGCGCCACAAGTCGTGGATATGCATGAATCTCCAGCGATGATTGCCAGAAAAAAACGAGATTCTTCCATATGGAAAGCTACAGAATTAGTTAAAAATAAACATGCCGATGCGTTGGTGTCTGCAGGAAATACCGGTGCCACCATGGTGTCAGCGTTTTTTCTTTTGGGATTGATTCAAGGGGTTGAACGACCCGCAATCGCAGCGACATTGCCGACTCGCCAGGGCAAGGCAATCATGTTGGATGTCGGTGCCACTGTTGATTGTACGGCCAGACAACTCTTCCAGTTTGGAATAATGGGGCATGAATATGGTAGGCATCTGCTAGGAAATGATCGTCCAAGGGTAGGTCTGTTGAGTATTGGAGAAGAAGATACAAAAGGGAATGAGGTCACAAAAGAAACCTTTAAATTATTGAAGGATAGCCCCATTAATTTCATTGGTAATGTTGAAGGGCGGGATGTCTATAGTGGGAATGCTGATGTCATTGTGACGGATGGGTTTATTGGAAATGTGGCCTTGAAAATTTCTGAAGGGTTGGCGGATGCGATAAAAAAAATGCTGATGAAAGAAATTGCCCAGTCAGCTCTTGGTCGGCTTTCCTATCTGTTTGTGGCCGGACCCCTTCTGCGGTTACGGCGAAAAACGGATTATGCCGAATTCGGCGGAGCTCCTCTTTTGGGGGTTGAAGGTATCAGTATGATCTGTCATGGTCGTTCCTCATCGAAGGCGATCAAAAATGCTATTCTTCGAGCCCAGGCTTTGGCGGAAGGTGGATTGATTGAGGCAATCCGAGGGGACATTGCGCATGGGTGCAGGTGAATTGAAAGCGGTGTCTCAAGTATGAATAGCGTGATTCTAGGGACAGGGGCCTATGTTCCCAAGCGAGTCTTGACCAATGCGGATTTAGAGCGCATGGTTGACACCTCGGATACCTGGATCATTGAACGAACAGGGATCAGGGAGCGCCGAGTGGTTGAGCCAGGACAGGCCTGTTCAGATTTAGCTGTTGAGGCGGCTCAGCGAGCGTTAATTGCTGCTGATGTGGCGGCATCGGAGATCGACCTGATCCTTTTAGCCACCTGTACGGGGGATTCTCCTCTTCCTTCCACAGCCTGTCTCATCCAACATCGGTTAGGGGCAACTCGGGCAGCGGCTTGCGATATTTCCGCCGCCTGTTGCGGGTTTATCTATGCGTTGGCTATTGCAGATGCCTATGTGAAAAATGGTATGCGGCACGTATTGGTCATTGGTTCCGAAGTCATGTCAGCGATAACCGATTGGACCGATCGCAATACGTGCGTCTTATTCGGCGACGGGGCTGGGGCGGTGGTGGTAGGTCAAGGCACTGAAGGTTCGGGGATCCTTTCCACGCATTTGCATGCCAATGGCGGGCTTTCGGATATGATTCAGGTGCCTGGAGGCGGATCGCGGGAACCGGCCTCCAAAGAGGTTCTTGAAGAAAAACGATGTTTTATAAAAATGAAGGGTAATGAAACATTTAAAATTGCCGTCAAATCAATGGAAGAGGCCACCAAAGAGGCATTAGACGCCAATAAATTAAAAATGGACGATGTAGATCTCTTCATTCCTCATCAGGCTAATATGCGGATTTTGAATGCCGTGGGCCAGCGATTGGGGTTGGCTCGAGAAAAGTTGATGATAAATTTAGATCGATTTGGTAATACCTCTGCAGCATCGATTCCGTTGGCGCTCGATCAAGCTGTCCAGGAGGGGAGAATTCATAAAGGGAGTGTGGTGCTGTTGGCAGCATTTGGTGCAGGTCTGACCTGGGCTTCAACTGTAGTTCGTTGGTAATGTGACTGCCGGCGGGTGTCTCTTTCCTGAATGAGATCATTGCTACAAAAGCAGGGAAAGAATCTGAGGCTTCCAACAAGAGCAAACCAAAAAATTTGAAAGGTTTAAAGAGAGGGAAATTATGTCTGGAACGACCTCATGGGGTGAAAATGATTGGGCGCTGATTCTAGGAGCTTCTAGCGGTTTCGGAGAGGCGGCAGCATTGGAGTTGGCCAATTTAGGGTTGAATATCTGTGGGGTGCATCTTGATCGAAAATCAACCCAGCCGAATGCGGAGCGTATTGCTTCCCAGATTCGTTCACTCGGGCGAGAGGTTCTTTTTTTTAACGTCAATGCAGCAGATCCTGAAAAGCGGGCCGACATTTTGCAAGCGCTGAAACAACGTGCGGAAGAATCGGGGAAGCCTGTTTGTGTGCGGGTGTTGTTACATTCGTTAGCTTTTGGAACACTGAAGCCGTATATTGCGGAATCCCATGCAGAGGCCATTAATAAAGCGCAGATGGATATGACGTTGGATGTCATGGCCAACAGTCTGGTGTATTGGACCCAGGATTTAGTGGCACAAAAGTTTTTGGGATCAGGGAGTCGAATCTTCTCCATGACCAGCGCCGGAGGGGCGCGAGTCTGGCGAACGTATGGAGCGGTTTCCGCTGCGAAGTCGGCCCTGGAGTCCCACACCAGACAATTAGCTCTGGAACTGGCTCCTCTGGGTATCACCGTAAACTCGCTGATGGCCGGTGTCACGGATACTCCGGCTTTGCGTAAAATACCCGGTTCTGATGAAATGCTGACCTTAGCCAAACGAAAAAACCCTTCAAATCGACTGACCACGACCCAAGATGTCGCCGATGCGCTTGGACTGTTAAGTCATCCGAAAGCCCATTGGATCACTGGAAATGTGATCTGTGTGGATGGTGGAGAGTTTATTGTTGATTAGTTCCTGGAAGTGAGAGGAGCCATGTTGTGGACTGCTCCTGAGTCATGGAATTTTATAGAGAGTGAGCGAAAAGGATGACGCCAGTCTTTGGTTTTCTGTTTCCTGGGCAAGGCTCGCAGTCAGTTGGCATGGGAAAGCCTCTATTTGATAGTAGCCCCACGGTTCAGGCCCTCTACAAGGAAGCCGCGGATATCTTGGGGTATGATGTCGGTGAATTGTGTTTTGAGGGGCCGTTGGAACAACTCAATCGAACTGAATATACGCAGCCGGCATTGCTGGTGACTAGTCTCGCGGCGTTTCAACTGGTCCGTGAAGGTCCCCTTCTTCCCGCTGCAGTTGCCGGTCATAGCTTGGGCGAATATACCGCATTAGTGGCGGCAGGCGCGTTGAAGTTTCGAGAAGCGGTTAATTTGGTGCAGAAGCGCGGACGTTATATGGCGGAAGCGGTGGCTCCTGGAAGCGGGTTAGTTGCCGCGATCTTAGGCCTATCAGAAAAGGATGTCCGAAGCGTCTGTCAAGAAGCAGGATCTGTGGGAGTTGTGGCTCCAGCCAATTTCAATTCTCCAGGCCAAACGGTCATTGCGGGAGAAAAAGCCGCAGTGGAACATGCGGCAGAATTGGCTAAAGCACGTGGAGCGAAGCGGGTCATGCCACTTCCAGTCAGCGTCCCGGTTCACACCCCATTGATGCAGGTTGCTGCTGACCGATTGAAAAAAGATATTGATTCTTTAAAGTGGTCTGATTTAAATGTACCGTTGGTTAATAATGTGGAAGCCAAAGCCTTGTTATCAGCGGAGGAGGTTCGCGAGTCCCTTGTTCGACAATTACCTTCCCCTGTGCGGTGGCAGGAAACCATTCAGGCCATGGCTCTGATGGGCATCACGCATTTCGTGGAAATCGGTCCAGGGAAAGTCTTGACGGGATTAGTAAAGCGCATTGTTCCGGAGGCTACCACGTGGAATGTGATGGATCAGGAATCCTACGCTCACGTCCTGTCGCACTGTTCTTAAGGATAAGCTGGGCCCAATTTCCAAGAAGGATTTGAGCATGTTGTTGACGGAAAAAATTGCAGTAGTGACGGGTGGCGCCCAAGGAATCGGGCAGGCGATTGCGACCACATTGGCCAAGGAAGGTGCCGATGTCGTGGTCGCCGATCTTGATGCTGAACGTTGTCAAGAAACCGTGGATCTTGTCCAACAATTGGGTCGCAAAGCCTTGGCGGTTTCGGTCAATGTTGGCGAATGGGAGCAGGCTAAGGGAATGATGGATCGTGTCCTCAAAGATTGGGGGCGAGTGGATATCCTGGTGAATAATGCAGGGATTACGCGAGATGGTTTGTTAATGCGGATGAAAGAAGAGGATTGGCTTGCCGTCCTGCAGGTTAATTTGACCGGCACATTTTTCTGTGCAAAGGCCGTTCTGCCTTCCATGAGCAAGCAACGAAGTGGTCGAATCGTCAATATTGCTTCCATTGTCGGCGCGATCGGGAACATGGGCCAGGCCAACTATGCAGCATCAAAAGCGGGCGTGATTGGTCTCACCAAAACAATTGCCCGGGAGTATGCCAGTCGAAATATTACTGTCAATGCCGTGGCACCGGGATTTATTGACACCGCGATGACCCAACATCTTTCGCCGGAAATTAAAGAGGGGTTACTGAATCAAATTCCCTTAAAGCGGTTAGGGCAACCTTCGGATGTTGCCGACGCGGTGTGCTTTCTGAGTTCAGAGAAGGCCGGGTATATTAGCGGTCATGTGTTACATGTGAATGGCGGGATGCATATGGCGTCCTAAGCCCATGCGCAACAGGATGTGTCTCATTCTATAAACTTTGCAAGGAGGAGGAGCCAACAATGGCAGTTGAAGAGCGTGTTAAAAAAATTATTGTGGAACAATTAGGTGTTGAAGAAGATGATGTGGTCCCTGAGGCCAAGTTTGTAGAAGATCTCGGAGCTGATTCCTTGGATACGGTGGAATTGGTGATGGCCTTAGAGGAAGAGTTTGAAATCGAAATTCCTGATGAAGATGCAGAAAAAATTCAAACAGTCGCGGCGGCCATTGATTTTATTAAGGAAAAAGTCTGAGGCGGCCGTCGATCACTGTGCGAGGTTGCGGTTCGTCCATAGTTGATCACGGACGTCGAGAAGGTAAAATCTCAGGGTCGGTATTTGGGCTTTCCAACTATGATGTGTGCGGAGTTCCTCAATGACTGAATGGACGCCACGACGAGTGGTCGTGACAGGATTGGGATTGGTCACCCCGTTGGATATTGGTGTGTCCAACACATGGGATAAACTATGTAAAGGCCAATCCGGGATCGGACCCATTACCAGATTTGATGCCAGCCAGTATTCAGTGAAGATTGCGGGGGAGGTTAAGAATTTTGATCCCTCGACGGTCATTGAGAAAAAAGAAATTAAAAAGATGGATACCTTTATCCATTTTGCCATTGCCGCTAGTCAAGAAGCAGTGGATGATGCCAACCTTGTCGTGAATCCGGATGAGGCGGATCGTGTGGGTGTCTATATTGGAGCAGGCATTGGAGGTCTTCCGGCCATTGAGCATTATCATAAGGTGTTGCTGGAACGTGGCCCGGACCGGGTTTCGCCATTTTTTATCCCGATGGTCATTATTAATTTGGCCTCAGGGCAGGTGGCGATTCGTTTTGGTGCCAAGGGTCCGAATGCCTGTTCGGTCACGGCCTGTGCCACAGGGAATCATTGTATTGGGGATGGATTTCGACTGATTCAGCGGGGAGAGGCCGATGTCATGCTGGTTGGAGGAGCGGAATCAACCATTTGCCCTACAGCGGTTGCTGGATTTGCGGCGGCGAAGGCGTTGTCCAGGAGAAATGATGAACCGAAACGGGCCAGTCGGCCTTTTGATAAAGACCGTGACGGATTTGTCATTGGCGAAGGTGCCGGTGTTTTAATCTTAGAGGAATTGGAGCACGCCAAATCTCGGGGTGTGCGCATTTATGCCGAAGTGATCGGCTATGCTATGAATAGCGATGCCTTTCATATAACCGCTCCGCCGGATGATGGCGCCGGTGCGGTGACTTGTATGGAGCGTGCGATTCAGGATGCGGGGATCGCCAAAGAATCTGTGGGATATGTTAATGCCCATGCCACATCCACCTTTGCCGATCGGATTGAAACGCAGGTCATCAAAAAAGTCTTTGGGGACCGGGCCTATTCCATTCCTGTGGGTTCTACAAAGTCCATGACCGGCCACCTATTGGGGGCTGCCGGGGGAATCGAAGCGGTTTTTTCTATAATGGCCATGCACCATGGCGTCATTCCTCCGACCATCAATTTGGAGACGCCAGACCCCGAATGTGACTTGGACTATATTCCGACTCATGCCAGATCCTGCTCTGTCGATATCGCCATTTCCAATGCATTTGGATTTGGTGGTGTCAATGCCTGTTTAGTATTCCGGCGTTGGAAAGGCGAATAGGCAGCATTGTCCCTTTCCGATTAGATTGTTTCGAGAGATGAGCCTCTCCAGAACTTCAGTATCTGTTGCCCCGACCTCACCCCGAAAAGATATGATATACTGAAATGCTTTGGTCAAGAGATAAGAGAATAACGATCATCCGTGTCAACTATTAGCATTTCTTTTTAGATCTCGTGGCTGCTCTTGCATTTGAAGACATTCAGGAATCCTTGGAGTATGTCTTTAAGCAGCAAGCTTTGCTGTGTGAGGCTCTCACCCACCGTTCATTTTCTCAAACTCAACCCCAGGCGGTGAGTCCACATAATGAACGATTAGAATTTTTAGGGGATGCGGTGCTGGGATTGATTGTGAGTGAAAGTCTTGCCGCGATGTTCCCAAGTGGTACAGAAGGCGAGCTCTCCAAGATTAAAGCGGGATTGATTAGCCGATCCACTCTCTCGAAAGCGGCGAGTCGTCTTCAGTTGGGGCAATGGTTACGATTGGGTCGGGGGGAGGAAGCCACAAAGGGGCGAGAAAAAATATCGCTGTTAGCCAATGTCCTTGAAGCGATCATTGGTGCGGTGTATCTTGATGGTGGGTTGGAGGCCGCAAGAGCATTTATTCAAAAAGTCTTGACCACGGAATTTTCTTCCTTACAGAACAGTCCTGTGTCATCAGTCGGGTGGGATGGGAAAAGCCGTCTGCAAGAATGGACGCATAAACAATTTGGGGTAAGTCCGCAGTATCGACTTGTTCAGGAATCAGGCCCGGACCATCAAAAGGTCTTTGCTGTCACGGTGGAAATTCAAGGAAAAATTATGGGACAGGGAGAAGGGCGGACAAAAAAAGAAGCCGAACAATGTGCGGCAGCGCAAGCGCTCGCACAGGCTGGTATTTATGTTTCAGCCGAGCTAGGTCATTTAATCAAGAGATCAACAGATTAGCCATGGAGGAGGAATTATGAGGGTTGTGTCGCAGCCACGGATCTTAGCGAGTGCTCTACGTCAGCTTATGATGGTGATCGGACTGTTCACCATTGTCACCGGAGGTGGTTCTCTCGTCCCAACCGGGGCGGCTGCGGAAGAACCTTCGAAGGCTGATACCAAGGCACCTCACGTACTGATCAAAACAAAATTTGGGGAAATGGAAGCCGTGTTATTTCCGGACTTAGCACCCAAGCATGTTGAAAGCTTTCTCAAATTAGCCAAGTCAGGGTTTTATAACGGAACCATTTTTCATCGGATCATTCCTGGATTTATGGTTCAAGGGGGGGATCCTTTGACCAAAGATCCAGCCAATCGCAGCCGGTTTGGAACCGGTGGACCGGGATATACGGTTCCAGCAGAATTTAACCGGGTTGTTCACGAAAAAGGTATTCTCTCTGCGGCGCGCACGGCAGATCCCAACAGTGCGGGATCGCAGTTTTTCCTCATGGTAGATAAGGCTCCCCATCTGGATGGCCAGTACACCGTGTTTGGTGAAGTGGTGAAGGGCCTTGAAGTGCTTGATACGATTGTGAGCCAACCTCGCGACTTGAAGGATAATCCACTAGAGCGGATTGAAATGACGATAGATGTGATGCGGTAACTCGGGAGAGGAAAGCCGGGAATGTTGATGGAAAGTGCCGATCAGCTGACC
>JACDDF010000290.1 GCA_013817135.1 Nitrospirales bacterium | reverse complement strand
CAGAAAAATCCGCCCTCCGTTGAATAGGATTGAGGGGTCAGTCGGGGTTCAGTTGATCCGGTCACGCCAACCAATCGCCTCTACGGATCTCCAGCATCTTTCTCCATTTCTGGTAGACCACCTCTCACGACTTCCTCACGGAACCGTGTTGGATGTGGCAACGGGACGAGGTCGTCATGCGCTGTATCTGGCTTCCAAAGGGTTTCCCGTTCATGGAATCGATCGTGATACCGACGCGCTACATGAGCTTCTGGCACAAGCCCAAGAAGCCGGCCTGTCCTCGATAACAACGGAATCCATAGATTTAGAAGTGAATCCGCAACATCCCCCGGACTTAGGCACAACCATGTATGATGTCATTCTCGTCTTCTTCTACCTGTACCGGCCGATTTTTCCCCAACTCATTAAAGCCCTTAAATCCGGTGGCGTCATCATGTATGAAACCTTTCTTCTGGACAACCATATCCATCGACAACACCCACGCAGAACAGAGTTCTGTCTTGAAACCAATGAATTGCTCACGCTTCTTCAAGGGCTCAGAATTCTCCATTACGACGAAGGGGATCACGCGGGCCCTTCAGGACGGGCGTTTACCGCACGAATTTTGGCACGCAAACCTTAGAACCCAAATCTTATGAGCCGTATCGACCTTCATACTCACACCCATTTCTCGGACGGGAGCGAGTCTCCCACCGCACTCGTGGAGCTTGCCCATCGACAAGGGGTAAGCATCCTGGCGATAACCGACCATGACACGACTGAGGGCCTCCCGGAAGCCATGGAGGCCGCTCAACATCTCCCGGTTGAAATCATACCCGGCATTGAAATAAGTACAGAGTTTCAAGGGCGGGAAACGCATATGCTCGGGTATTTCATTGATCTCGCTGATCCTGAGTTTCAAACCAGACTTGAGCAGCTTCGCACGACACGCGTTGATCGCCTTCACCACATCCTTGACCGGCTCCACACCCTCCATGTGGAGGTTTCTCTCGCTGAAGTGGAGCATGTTGCCGGAAGCGGAACCATCGGTCGCCCACACATCGCACAGATATTAATTGAAAAAGGGTACGTGAAGGGGATGAAAGAAGCTTTCGATCGCTTCCTGGGGGTCAGAGGCGCAGCCTATGTTCGACGAATTGTCCCTGAGGCAGCGGAAATCATGACGTGGATCACTGACGCTGGGGGCATTCCAATACTTGCTCACCCCTATTGGGAGGGATTGGGTGCGGATAAGACGGTGACCTCATGCCAGACGTTGGTTGACCAGGGATTACGAGGCCTTGAAGTTTTCTATGGAACCTTTTCCCCTCGCCACATTTCTATCAATCTCAACCTGGCCAGGAAATTTGACCTGCTCATGACAGGAGGCAGTGATTTTCACGGCGCCTTGAAGCCTGAGATTTCGGTCGGAACGGGGCGTGGTTCGTTACGGGTTCCTCCCAAGTTGATCGATCACTTACGTCAGGCGGCTGGCCGGTAACACCCAATAAGAATGAACGAGGCCCCATGACGATTTTTCAATTGTCCGTGGCTTCCACAATGTGATTTTCAAATCGGGTGCAGCCTTCAGCCAGGAGGCGATTGGTTAACAATTCCCCGGGCCATTCAATTGGCAAATCTGCAGTAAACACCCACACATCCGGAGACGTCCAAATCGGTCCATGGTCTTCAGGAAGATCCGGATCAAACAGATCGGTCCACACGGGCATATACACGCCATTCCCGCATTGGGTATGCAGATGCACGACCGTTCGACTTCGAACCGGGCCTTCCAGATCATGCCACACCGCAGCTGTTTCGTCAGCTAATCGATGAAGACGAACCGCGTTTTGAGCATCATACAAGGCATAGGCGGCGTAATTAGGCGCTTCCAATAATTGAGGCGCCTTGGCCACTTCGGGACATTGATTCACGAGATGATCCATAATAGCCTGACAGTCGTCCTCGGAAAGAGCTTCCGGCAACGTGGTGTCAGGAACGCCAAGAATTTCAAAAAATAAAAATGCGGTGGCTTCAACGGGTGGATGAAGTCTTGCCGCAATCGTCTGACGCGGCTGTCCATCAGCCAGATTGGAAATATGGTCGTGAATTTTCTGCAAGCTTAAAAACTCCAAGGTAGAATCGGTCAGAAGCCTTGGTTCAACAGTAATCACCGCCTCTGGCGGGACATGCAGATGTCTCCGTAACAAATCCGCCGTTTCCACAGGATCAATTTTCAACTTCAAAGGAAACTCCAGATTGGCTTGGAGTGATAATTCAAATGAGGCGAGAATTCCATACTGCTCGCTGTCTTCGCTTTCATCATCCATCAGACACGAGCTGGCCGCTTCCGCCAACAAATCGAATAACCACTCCGCCATACTTTCGTCTAAGGCTGCGAGAACGGTGAGCACCTCATGCTCGCGGTCCTGATCGAGTAAGGCCTGCAACACTTCAATGGCTAAACTGGGATCCCCATGTTCGTGCCGCCGGGCATTAATGAGATGAATTAAATCCCGAGTGAGGGGATCAGGACGATACCAACTAGACATTGCATTCATGTGTGTAAACGATTCCAGGCGAAGGTAAAATAACTTCTGAAAAGGCAAATCATCAGAATTTCCAAGGTATTTTCACATGACTGGAACCTGTTGGCAACTCACTACTCTCCAATGATCTTCACCAACACCCGCTTCCGACGTCTGCCATCAAATTCCGCGTAAAAAATTTGTTCCCAAGGACCAAAGTCCAAGCGTCCATTGGTAATAGCCACGACAACTTCCCGGCCCATGATTTGACGTTTGATATGAGCGTCACCATTGTCCTCTCCGGTGAGATTGTGCCGGTACGTTCCCGTCTGCGGAATAAGACGCTCAAGAAACTGTTCATAATCATGTAGCAACCCGGGTTCGTCGTCATTAATGTAGACGCTCGCGGTGATATGCATGGCATTCACCAGGACCAATCCCTCTTGAATCCCACTCTGTTGTACCACACGTTCCACCTGAGGGGTAATATTCAGATATTCCCTTCGTTCCTTGGTCTGAAACCAGAGTTCTTCCCGGTACGATTTCATTTTGCCTCCCCAACAACAGATTCCATACGAGGTCTATTTTCCATAACGCAGATCCCGATATCAATCTTCATTCTTGCCAGGCACAACCGGCGGCTCGGATCCTTTCATCCTTCGAAGGGACTTGATCGTTTCCCCTGGGCGTTCTGTTCGCGGGGAGAAGTGACCATGAGGCCTCATCGATATGTCGGGAAGATTTGACAGGAAATAGAAGTGATGTTAATAAACTTCATGAATGGGTATTTCTTCGTACACGACCCGCTGATTTGGCAAAATCATACTACGCCAACCTGGCAATGACATTCCCTTGCAGACCTCACGAATAAAAAGGAGATAGGCATGATGACCTCGACAATCGGTGCGGTGTTCATCCCAGAACAACCTTCTCGATGGAACGTGCTCTTTGCCCAGGAGCCTGATAAAGATTTGGAATTTGACGAAGGATTGGAAGAGGACGACCTCAACCAATCCAAGCCCCCTTCAAGGAAACCGCTTTTCTGGATTGTACTTGTATTGTTGATTGCAGGAGTGGCGTATTGGGCTCTCAATTCAAATACCTTTTTGCCTCAAGAGACCTCCACTGATACGGCTGCCATCACCAGGAATCAAGAAGGCCAGCAATCCCAGGCTGGGATGACAGATCCAACCTTTCACGAGAATCAGAAAGTGACACTTACGAATATTCTTGGAAGGTCCTTGCTGATGGGAGATCCTGCCAACAGTACGCCTGGTCCCATGGTGAAATTAGGAGAAACATTAACGATTCTGGATGGGACGTATCAGCCAACCGGATGGGTTTACCAGGTTCGAACGCAAACGGGGAAAACAGGCTGGATCTCTGCCTTAAAGCTCGAATCACAGGCCGAAAACATGGGGGAGGTTTCCGCCCGGTAAGGAGGAGCCTTCCTAATTTTCAATGGATTAGTAGGACTTGTGCCACTTAAGGATCAGAGGGTCGGTGACCGAGAATCATCCGAAGTTCTGTTGAATTAACTGCATAACATTCCGCTCCATCCAGAATATTGCCCCCTCCCCATCCATTGAAGAGCTTCGCAATCCTTGCTACTCTGCACTGACGTTTATCGTAGTGTATTCGGCAATCGGAACGTTGCCATCTTGAGCCTGTTGATCCACATATGAGTCACCCAGGGTTATGCGAAGAAGTAAGGGGGGACTCAAAATCCCCCTCCAGTGCGGCCAAGGAGCGGGAACCTCGTTAGCGGCTTAATCCCACATAACTTGCCTTGGAATTGAAAAGTTGCTGTCATTCATTTGTACCTGCGGTTCACGATCATTGACTGACCACAGCCTTTGGAAAATACTTCATGAAGCCGATGACTCCTATTGAAGCGCAGACGTTCTGCACAAAATATACGAAAGAAAGTGGCAGCAACTTCTACTACTCTTTTCTGTTCCTGCCACAGCAGCGGCGGGATGCGATGTATACCATTTATGCCTTTTGCAAAATGGTGGATAGCGCGGTTGATGAACCGGTACCGGGA
>JACDDF010000289.1 GCA_013817135.1 Nitrospirales bacterium | reverse complement strand
CATGGGGTCTGTCTGAACACGCCCTCAACGTGTGCACCCTGTCCCTCCTCATTGGTCGTCAGTTGGGTTTGGAGGCAGAGGGATTACTTGAGCTTGGGCGTGGAGCGCTTTTTCACGACGTGGGTTATCGCGCGTTACCCATGAACGTGCGATTTAGGGCGGTTGGTATGAAAATCGAATCGGATCCGGAGTTGGGGCAACGACATCCGGAGGTAGGGCGACAGCTTATGACGTCCTTCCCGGATACCAGTCCAGCAGTGTTGGAAATGATTGGTCGGCATCATGAACGACTGGATGGATCGGGGTTTCCGAATGGTACGAGGGCAGATAGTCTCTCATTGTCGACAAAAATTGTCATGGTCGCTGATCATTAAGATGAACTCTGCAATGCCCCTGATCCGCAAACGAGTCTCACCCCCCATGCGGCACTGTCCCGTCTCTTTCGCCACGTCGTCATGAAGGGAGAATTGTCCAGATTCTGTCCGGAGGTGGTGCAAGCCCTGGTGCAGGCTATTGGGGTCTATCCACCAGGGAGCCTGGTAGAATTAACGGATGGATTCCTCGGTGTCGTGGTACGGATCAATATTCATCACCCAACAAGACCGACAGTGTTGTTGTATGCGCCTTGGATTTGCCGGAGTGATGGGATGTTGGTCAATTTGGCACAAGAGCCTGAGTTGGAAATCAAGCAAACTCTCCATGTAAAGGATATACCCCTGCCTGCCCTGGTGTACTTGAGTCCCCGTCGAATGGCCATGTTTGTGCATGCGACCGAACCCACCACTATGGCGTTAAATAGCAGACGGGAGCGACAATCTCAGAAGCCAGGCCTGAAGCGGTAATCCATGATGGATTGACGCGGAGACAGTGACCTTTTCTCAATCTGACCACTCACCCAACAAAATATTGGCTCTCGGATAAGGCTCATTAGAATCTCTGCGCGCGGTTTTTATTGGAAGAATTTTTGTTCAACAGGCGTTCGATTTGCTGGCGAAGGCCGAGTTGCACACTGGCCCAAAACTCATCAGGATCTCGCCACTGAGCTAAGGGTTTGGCCGGGGTGGGAAGCGCCTGATGCCTGCCGATGGGAAATTGTTCCCAATCTGAGGTCGCCCGGATCAGAATCGGAATGGGGATTCCCTTCCCCTGTTCGTATTTTGCAAGCGCCTTTTCCATTTCCTTGGAAAAACAATAATCCGAAGCGATAAAATCCGGGCTGATCAACAAACAGACCAGATCGGCCTGATCCAATTTTTGGAGAATCTCCGGTTCCCACTGGTCGCCCGCAAATAATTGACGGTCGTCCCAAACATCGATCGGAAACCTTCTGGCCAAATTTTTGATGGTAACATTCAAGCGCTCCTTATAGGGGTTCTCATCTATATGAGCATAAGAGACAAAAATACGAATGCGTCGGGGATAAGCAGCCAGATCCGGAAAAACATTTTGATTATCCGCTAATTTCGGCACTTGCAGAAACATTTGATAGGGCTGCACCTCGACAATATCCTGCGCACGGCTGACCACCTGGGTCTTCCCCTGTTGCCGCGCATGTTCCAAAGCCGAGGCCGAGACAAACTGTGTCCCATCTATGCTCACCCACATTTCCGGTTGATTATGGGGATGTAATTCTTCTAACAGGCGGCGGACCTTGGCTAGGGTTTCCGCTTTCCCGGTCCCGCGCAAGCGAAAACGGATTGTAGAAGACAGTCCGGCTTCCGGAGCGAACCGGGCGAGCACCTGACAACCGGTCTTCTCGTCAGAAAAGATGATCCCATCCCGCCACCATTCCCGGTGCGGACTCAGTTGCGCGGTTCGCACAATAATGGCTTCAATCAGCCCACGATGGAGAAAGGCGTAAGAACAATCTACCCACCATTCCTCGGGTTGCGGCTCACCCAAAATCTGGACCCCAAGTGGGGGTTCCGTTGGCAACAAAGCCGGCAAAACAAATTGCTGTTGTTCGAATGGTATAATTTCAACGGGGGTATGATCTAATACAAAGGCCATCCGACTGCCGGTCAGAAAATTCACAATCACCTGCCGATCTCCCTCCTCATGATCGGGCCAAAACTGCTCCGTATCCTTTCCGCTAAATTGTCCCTTCTGCCGAAACATTTCTTCACGAACACCCGTGCGGGGATCGAACAAGCGGTAGATCAAGTTAATCATCCAATTTTGGTCGAGGATGATCTGATCCTGGAAAGCCCCTTTCCGGTAAAACAAAAACCCGCTCTCATGCAAATATTTCAACACGGTATCCGGATGGCGTACCTCATGCGTGAGGCACAGTTGAGCAAAATGCGCACGTGGCAGAACCTTGTAGGGCTGCCGATTTTCCAGATCTCTACGCAGCCGCAGCCAACTGGAGGGCAAATCATAAGCCCACCGCTCTGGATGGTGCTTCAGGTAATCCATCACGGCTCCTTTGAGGGTGTCCACGCCCTGATACCGTAAGGCGCTCACCTTCAGCTCTTGAATAAACGGAGAAGAACCCTCTGGCAGATCGGGAGGCCGTGGAAGAAGATTCTGGCGGTCGATTTGATTTTTTATCAGGAAGACCGGGCTATCGGAGGAAAGATCCTGAACAAAGCTTAACCAATAACTCACGGGATGGTGGACCTCATCGGGAGCTTCATCCGTCTCTTCGGCCCACAGCAACAAGAAGACGGCCTGCTGGTGCAAGAACACGGTGGGTGGCATGGTACAGTTCCTGTCCGCCAAAATCCCACAAGTGCCATCGCAGTACCGGGCCATCCGAAGAGAGAGGAACCTCCAAGAGTTCAATTTCGATGGCATGGGTCCGCTCGCTGATGGGTATGGGAGGTGCCGCCCCGGTTCGTAACCCGTGAGCCAAAGTGGATTTCCCCACGCATCCATTTCCCACCAGCAACACTTTCACATCCCGATTGGGTTCAGAGCCTTGTTCGACATCCAGCCAATACTCCCGTAGGGCCGTGGCCACATTGTCGGAAGGCCCCGTCCCGAGAAGCTCACGCGGTATGCCCAAGACGGGATTATTAAAAACCTGGAGTTTTTGGATTTGGCCGTTCAGTACTAGTGTCTTAAGAACGGCTAGGTCGGTGAGCTGGTTGAACCTGCAGTCGAGGGTGGTCAACTGGGTGAGGGCGGCCAGGGGCGAGAGATCGGTGAGCTGATTATTCCCGCAATTTAGAAAGGTTAATTGGGAAAGATTGGCCAGGGGTGCCAAATCGGCAACCCGGTTTCCCCAGCATTCCAGAGCGGTCAACTGTTCGACGAAACCCAGAGGGATTAAATTACTAAGTTGGTTGTAACTACAGTCTAGTGAAGTTAACTGGGTGAGGGAGGTGAGCGGGGCTAGGTCGGTAAGTGGATTGTTTCCGCAACGAAGAAAGGTCAATTTGGTTAGAGAAGCGACGCTCGACAGTTCAGTGAGCCGGTTATCGCTACAGTTAATGGAGATAAAATTTGGAAGGGTGGCTAGAGGCGAAAAATCCCTTATGCTATTTGCTTGGCAGCTTAGTGAGGTCAATCGATTGAGGGAAGAAAGCGGAAATAAATTTGTGAGTTGGTTGAAGCCACAGGCCAGAGTTGTCAACTTGGTAAGAGAACCGAGTGGCGTTAAATCCCTGAGTTGGTTGTAGCTACAGTTGAGGGAGGATAGTTGAGGGAGGGAGGTCACCGGGGCGAGGTCGGTGAGCTGGTTGCCTCCGCAGTCAAGTATGGTCAACTCAGTTAGACTAGCCAAGGGGGCTAGGCTTTTCAGCCCAAGCCGTCCGATAATCAAAACGCGTAATTGGTTGAGACATGAAAAATTTTCTGGAAGGAGAAAAATTTCTCTCACATATCTCCCCGGTTCTTTGCTTGGCTGCAACTGAAGCTCTTCTAGCCAGGTTAGCTCAAATAGCTGACTTGGAATGCGATCCCAAATGAAGCCCGTCAAGTCGAGCGACGTGGCGCGGGTTTCTTTAGCCTCTTGAATTCTTCGGAGCGCCTCCTGGTAGTTTTGTTCGATGTGTTCCCGATTCATGTGGCTGGGCCTTTATTGTTCCAACTCTAGCAAGGCGGCCGAAATTTTGGAACACACATTTCGTTTTCGTTTGGAGAGGTCTGAAGGCAGGTGTTTTAGTGGATAAAAGAGGGACCAGGGGAGTTTAGAGGGGGGCATCCTTTAGCCAACTTTTGGCCTCCGGATAAAATTTCAGCAAAATATGTTGGGCCATGGTTGTCAGGATCGGAACCAGAAAGGCTTCCGCTTCATCTGGGTTTTTGTGGCTTGGCGGGACTTTGGCCAGAATCCAGGCTTGGTTGAGATCCTTTTTTTTCTGTTGGATGATCTCTTCAGTGGCTTCCCGCCAAAAGAGGGGAAACTCTCTTGGGTCAGTGTAATCCCCCCGTCCCCTCCCGCAATGGGTCACCGCTAAATAGCGTAGCAGCGCATCCCGCGTTTGCCGGTCGAGAAATGCAGGGACCCAGGATATTCGATTGGAATCTTCTGTTTCCTGACTTTTGGCATAGGTCCGTTCTGCCAATGCTCCAAGGATGGCTCCACCAATGGTAAAGGCGCCATGAGAGAGTCCTCCGG
>JACDDF010000288.1 GCA_013817135.1 Nitrospirales bacterium | reverse complement strand
AAATATAGGGGCATAATTTCTCATGTCAAACAATCACAAATCTTACTAGATTTCAGTTATTTCTTTAGTTAACTGCAGCTTTTAAAATTGTCCGGTCAGGTTCCGTGAGAATATGTGGAAAGGATAAAAGAAAATGCAGTACTGATGCTTGAGGGGTTATAGCCTTCTGTGGTGAATCATAGGTGCAGTCAAAGACAATCTTTATGATTCTAGAAAAGAATTCAGGTTTGCCGACATTCAAAGTACATTTCACCCTGCTCTTCAACCGTCACGGTTCTTCTCCAGAAACGAATTGGCCACTCTTGCAATTTCTTTTGCTTTTGCCAAACCTCTCCGTAAAAATTTCTAAATATAAATTTAGCGAAATGGCCAAAGCTAATTGGTCCATAGGCAGGGATTCGTGTTTCTGGTCTATTCATGTGTACGTGAGACGCAGAATGTCCATTTCTCGCTGCATAAGAGTCAAAATCAAAACGGATTGAAGATCTGCAATTAAGGCTCTTGATTGCCTTTCCAGTCAACTCCTCTTCAATAATTTCACACAAATTTTCGCACGCCTCACCACGAAAATCGAGTTCAATTGGGCAAGGATAATATCCCAACCGATGTTTTGTGATTTCACCGCGTTGAAACGAAAAGGCAACTTGAATTAATGCTCCATCAAACAGGACAATAGTATAAAAACCTTCTTGAAGAAAAAATAGGTATTCTCCAACTGAGGTAAATTGGCTTTCATCTGATTCCCCAGTTTCATCATCAACCGTCACTTCTGGAAACCAGGGGCTACTAACATAAGACAAAGCTCCATATTTTTTGAGGACCGGCCCATGGTATCCAATTACCAAACCTTCTCCCAAAAGATATGCCGCGAATGTACTTATATCTTGCCTGATGTTATTAGGTGTCATCCATTATCTTCCGCCAAACAGGTCTTTCAATCGCTTTTGTATATCCTTAGGTAAGTTCTCAGGTTCTATGTCCCCACTTAAAAGTTCAACCAATTCCGTTGCATATTTCTCGGCTTTTCTAAATTTAGCCCGTTCGCCGACGGAGAGCTCTCTGTGAATACTGCGAATACGCGTTAATTCCTTTTGATTGGGAATATTAAAATCAAGCTTAAAGCCCTTTACTATAAGAGCTTTAATCTCTTGTTCAATTGATTGCATCTGATCTCCCACCCCACAAATTCTCACCCATGCTCTAGAGCGGGTAATGGCCGTAAATAAATATTGCGCAGGCGGCTTAACTCACTCCCTTCAGCGCAAAACTCGCTATTTAGTATATAAACCATAGGGGCTTCATTCCCTTTGGCCCGAAAAATCCCTGTGATTGCAAGTGATTCAGAATCGAAAACCATGTCAAGGCTTGTTGTAATTCCTACAATGTGAGAAGAAATATTATTCTTTTCGAGTAAGGGAATGAGTTTGGCCGCATCCAAACCTACGGAACGAGGTTCTGGAATAACAACTAAAATATCATCAATTTCAAGTTCATCTTCAGTCAAATTATTAGCAATAGACTTAGTCACCCAACTCATCTGATCTTCAATCGTTTCAAACCTTTTTACTACAACAGCATCATCTGGTTTTAACAGGTCTGCAAAGTATGTAGGGGTTGATTCCGGTTTCCTCTTAAGTACGACGTGGTGTCCGGCTTCTGCTTTGCCCTGAACCGTTTCATACCCAATTTCTTCCCATAATCCTTGATCTTCAAAGTATTGTACGAGTCCTTCTTGGCGATAAATCCCTAGGCCCAGAGCATGTGCGACCGTTAAAGCCCATGGCGTATTTCGATAACAAACTGGAAGAACAAGGTCCTGACTAGCTCTTCCAATTTCATTTTCCAAGGACATTACATTTGGCTCTCCTTGTGAATTGGTTCCAAACAATTCTTGAGGTGGGAGCATTGAGTAACTCCCAAGATTTTGCAATTCGTCATACGCCCAGACAATCCGCTTGGGATCTTTGGTTGCGGAATAAACTAACTCAAAAAATGGCTGAGGCAAATCCTGTGCTTCATCGATAAGCACTGCATCAAAAAGGTAGGTGCTTGTTTTTCTTTTTTTTATATTTTCCAATAACTCAGCGCAGACACCCTTAAAAGCTTCGCCGTGACCATACTTGCTTTTTGCATAACCAAAATCCCTGGGGTCAAATTCGGTGGCCTTAGCAATTTCGGAGTAGATGCCAGGCTGTCTTGCACTTCCCCATGCATGAATAATTTGGAGTTTTTCCCAATCCGGCTCATCATTTATATTTTCAAATGTAAATCGTCGTACCAGCTCCTTAAATTGCTGATATAGAGATCGCGTGTTGAAAGTTAAAACAATACGCCATTGCGGATTCATTGCATGCAGCATTGCCGCTTTAAGTGCAAGAACAATAGTCTTTCCTGAGCCTGCGAGACCCCGGATCCGCTGTGGTCCATCAGGTGATTCGATAGCAGCTCTTTTTTGCCAGTGATCAAGATTGGCGATTTGTTTTTCGATTTCTTTAAGTTTTGCCCCCATCGAGTCTGCCTTGGTCACTGAGAAACGCTTTCTGGGGGGTTTTATGGTGGTAACTCTTTCAATCGCGGCATTTAATGAACGAAATATGTCTATAGAAATTGGGGGAAATTCTTCGAGCATCTGAATTAGAGTACTAGGATAAGCAACTACCACATCCTCATCCCTAGATCTCTCGGATTCATGCCCAGGAGTAAAAGTGACAATCTGAATTTTTAGGGCTAGATCTCTACCTGAACGTAGCGTTTTATATCCGAGCAATTTTCGATGAATTGCTGCATAAATATCATTCTGGCGATTTTCGATTTCTGCATCGTACTCCTTAAGGTCAAAAACAACGAGACCGTGTTCACGCGTCAGGCACATCAATCCTGTTGGTTTCGAACCGGCGACCATCCAGCCGCGCTTCCACCGAATATCGAAAGGCCCTTACCCCTGGTATGTTGAGGTCTGGATCGCCGATCTCAGGGACGATGAAGGTAAAATAATCCGTGTTGGAGGCGGATAGGTCCTCTCTCAGTTTACGTGCCACGGTTGCTGCCGTGATTCCAGTCGAATGAAAATATCCAAGGTCCACTCCCAAATCCAGGTCCTTGGTCATGCGGGCCTGTTCGCCAAGGCGAAGCTCCAATGCAAATCCGCCCTTTAAGACCCAGGGACTATTCTCCTTTTCCTGAAGTCTGACCATAAACCTCTCAAACGTGATCCGTTTTCTCAGGCGAACCAGAGGTTCTCCGGTCTGTCGTTCGTGTTGTCTGAGCCGTTCCTCCAACGCCTGGCGAAACGCTGTGGATGTGTGATACCTCACCTGTCTTCTCTCACGGCAAGTTGCAATGTGACTTGAATGGCCGGATTAATTTTCTCAGGCATGTCGGCTAGGAGGTGGAATATCTCGTTTCTCGTGACGAGGCCTTTTTGAAGAGCGTCTTTCGTTACCAGACTGAGGCGTTCAGGATCGAGCTGTCCTTGTATGAGATCCAAAATTGTCCGGAGCGGGGTCGTTAGGAAAAATCCCTCACGCCTTTCTATATCTGTCTGGGGAAGTAGTGCCTTATGGAGGATGACAGTTCGTGGCGCGACTTTTCGATAACTTTTTGGAACAGTGAGGTGGGTTGTTCGTGGAAGCACATCCCCTATGTCATAGATGGCTGCCGCCGATTCATGGGAAATCGCTCCTTGTTTCCGGCTCCATAGCCACCAATGAATGAGATCTTCGTGAGGAGAAACCGGGAAGCGTTTGAGACGAAAGATACCTCGATCGACCCGGATCCAGTTTCCTCTTTTAACGTGGAAATGCTGGTGCGGATAGCCATACCCCAAGTCCTTTGCGTCCGCAGCCGTGAAATACCCACCCTGAGTTTCTGCCAGGGCATACAATTGGTCTCCCCTTTTTTCATCCTTTTCCATGCATATAAGTTAAATAAAATTTAACCTTTTTGCAAATTTCATCATAATATTCACAAAAAACTTACAATTCATGTAAGTTTTCTGCACTAACCGTCACGCAGCGTATAACAGGGTTTGAAGCCGGTGAATGGCTTCTCTTAAATAATCAGGACCCTCTAACCCCTCTAAGAGGTTGGCAAAATCCAACCTGCTTCCAACAACTTCGGGAGGACATACTTTCGGCAAGTATCGGCTTCAGTGATCATTAAAATGGTGTTCAGTGGGTGATTGGAAATCTGGGCATGCTACCCAACCCTTAGAACAAAGTACAGATGGAATATAGGAAGGGATGTTTAGGAGATAGAGGCCGCTTCACCCAGTGGGAATAACCAGTTGCCCTCGAAATCTCGAGGATAAAAAATGGCACAGCCACCCGAGTCAAGATGCATTCCCGATTACTCACCTCGGTATTGACCCATTTGGTGTTTATTGCTGGGCATCTTGTTGAATGAATTGTTCCGCTTCCTTCACCTCGGGGAGATCCGAATCGGCCTGACTCCATATATTTAGAAAATGGCTATAGGCTTGACGAGTCGCCTGGATATGTCCCAATTGAGCTGCCGCTCGTGCCAGGCCTAAGACTGAACGTGCCCGATTGGGATGCCATAAGAGCGATCGTTCA
>JACDDF010000287.1 GCA_013817135.1 Nitrospirales bacterium | reverse complement strand
CAAGCCTAACCGTTCCTCCCCTTAAACCTTAGACGTCCTGCGCACGCGCGCCTTCCGGCGTTTATCCCATCTTCTGCGATAACCCAAAATTCTCGGCATGCATTTAGTGCATGCCCGGCGGACTCATCACCGCACTCACAACCCTTACCGCATCCGCCACCGTTAAATTTATATCGGCCCATTCGGCGTGCCCGAGATGCGAAGTCGAATTCAGTAACCAGGCGGGCACTGTTTGAACCAGGCGAGTTTGCCCGCCGCTGAATTCGGCGAGCAGCGAAGGCATCTTCTAGATCACGCCGAGGGCCCCTGGTTTTGGGTCCTTTTGCCGAAACAAAAGGACCTCGGCCGTCGGGAGGAACCCCCGACTAAAGCGCCTCAAGAAAAGGTTCAGGCTACCTTATTCTCTGCCAAATTTTCATAATTTCAGCAAAGATTGTATTGGTAACTGTAATGCCCCTGCTAAGACTTCAATTAGATCAACTGTCCATGTCTCCAAAAAATCAGGATCGGCCCGCATTTCTTCGATGGCCACAACCTCAAAACCGATTTGATCGGCTAATTCTTCATTGGAGATTCCTAGGTTTTCCATTTTGGAGATAATGAGCTCATTGCGCTTTTGATCTGTTGGACAGGTATCCCCCTTTGGAATACCTAAAAGGTCATAAGCGTCCAGGTGTAATATTTGGCACAGTTGACGCACGACATGGAGGTCGACCACAGAAGCAAGTTCATCGTCATAGGATTCAATATCTCCATACTCATAAATGGATATTCCTAAACGACGAGCCAGCTCAACGTCACTGAGACCACAAGTAAGCCGAGCCTGCTTAATTTTTTCATTTATATTCATTATTAATTTATGGAATAAAGATTGGCCATGGGACACGAATTGGTGGAAATCCTGCGAGGCCTGGGATCCCACCTGGAGCCGGACTTAGTGGTGGTATGTTAAAACGGAATTCCTGAAAGCCCATAGAGGGCTCCCACGGAGGCGCATCTTCACTCGGATCTGTTTCGCATTGATCTTTTTGGGTTTTCTTTTTTTGGTTTGGCTTTCGCTTTTTGGAATTAGACGGCTCGCGACCCTCTTTCTTTCCATTGGGATCTTGCTTATCCCAATGCCTCCAATGCCCCGCATCTTCTGGGTGAATGGTCCAACTATTTCCGGCAGGATCAGTTAATACCCAATTCCCATCATCCCATTGTCCTGTTTGCCAAGTTCCGGGATTGTACCCCGGTGGGGGTGGAGGATAATCACCGATGGCAAGGCCAAATGGATCAATCCATTTGAAAGGATTTTGCAACACATACCCATAGGAGTTCAATCCACCCCATAGCCCAATCGGATCACTTTGCACATACCGGCCGGTGGTGGGATCATAATCTCTGAAGTAGTTGTAGTTGTAGCCCGTCTCCTGATCCGCATATTGACCGGGGAACCGTTGATTGTTCGTGGCCGTGCCGGTGATCGAATGCACCTGCCCGAACGGCGTATACACCGCATCCCAGACGATTGCTTTGGTGGCATCCGTCATTTTTTGTGGTGAGCCTAGATGATCCGTGTGCACGTACGTGATCCCCGGCGCACTCACCCCCGCACTCACAAACCGCACGGCATCCGCCACCGTCACGCCTTCCAACGCGCCCGACACTTCCACGTGATGATTTTGTCCGGGGGCCATGGAGAATGCTCCTAATCGAAACCACCCGGCACTGGGCTGCTGTTGATTCACAAGAATATCGGTCGAACCGCCGGCATGCTGAACGGTGTAGGTCACGGCCTGCGCCCTCGTCGCGGATTCTGTCCATTTGGCATAGATGTCCACCGTGCCGGATGTCGTCAACGTCGGGGTATAGGTGACATGATCGGTGCTGACGCCGCTGGGCACGACCATCACCGCATCCGCCACGACGCGCCCATTGGCTTGATCGGACAGTTCGACCAGGGGGTTTAAGGCGGGGTTGAGGGTAAAGGTGCCGAGGAGATTCCACTGGCCGCCGTTTGTCGTTTGATTCATCGGCACGACCGTGGTGCCGCCGGCATAGTGCACCGTATAGGTGGCATTGGTGGCATTCGTCGCATCGGCCGTCCATCGGACATACACGTTGTAGGTGCCGGTCGTCGTCACCGGCAGGCTCCACGTCGCCGTGCGGGGCGTGCTCGAACCGGCGGCGGTCAACTTGATGGCATCGGCCACCACGGTGCCCCCCACTTGATTGGCCAGGACCACCCGATGGTTCTGCCCCGGTTGCATCACATAGGTGCCCAACGTCTGCTACTGTCCAAAGGTTTATTGGGGAGGTAATCGTGCCCCGACGGCAGATCTTTGCGCCTTATATAATCCCACAAAAACCTTGCTGGAAATATATCCAAAAACAGTGTGGCCATGGTAGGATCACCATTCTGGTGGATAGGGACATGTATTTGAGGGGGAGCATCGGCACATTCTTTGGTGATTGGATTTCCCAACAAGGGGTCTTCTGCAATCCGGCCGCAATCTGCTCTTGAAGTTACCCATGCGGTTACTCTATAAGTAGTCACATTCAATTGACATACACTTGCGCGGAGAGGTGGCCGAGTGGCCGAAGGCAACGGTTTGCTAAACCGTCGTAGGTCAAAAGCCTACCGCGGGTTCAAATCCCGCCCTCTCCGCCATATTTTTCCTCCTAATTTTCCGGATCTGCTGTCTTTCCTCAACGTTCACCACTTCCTCTGGCCATCTCTACCCGGTATCGCTAAGACTCATGATCCACCCGTTTTGTTGTTCGTCTTCCTGAATATTCCTCATGCGTGAACATCGTTGGGAAACCCAAGCGACGCTCTCCTTCGACGACATTTTATCGGTGGCGGGCAAATTGAGGCAGTTAGGCCTGACCTCCATCCATGAGGACAAGGAGATAATCGGCTATATCGAAGAATGGGAGGTGGACCATCCACAGCGCATCCAGGTCCTCGCCCCCTGGCCCACCGAGGATGTCACCTTATTACATCTCCTCGACAACTGGCAGGGCGACTTTTTTCTATTGGCAGGGCACTATCACTCCATCTTTCAGACGCATCAATCGGTGAACACGTACTGCTCGCTCGCGCATCCCTGGCGAATGACCCAGCCGCTGACGACGCTCCTGCCGGAGGCCTGGCTGTGGCTCGGATTCCGACATACCCATGGATTCATTCGGGTCCGGGTTCATACCACCGAAGTCATCACACCAGGGGAAACATTGGCCAAACCACGGGACCGATTTTGGCTCACGGACCGGGAAAACGCCTTTCGGACCGCCATTCAGATCCTGGATCTTCCAATTGAGGTGACGCAAAAAGGCGCACGAGTGCTGCTGCAGACAGACCGAACGGATACCCCGCTCTTTTGCTCATGGCCGGATGCGTTTGGACCCTGCCAATTCGAATTCAACTCGCCGGATCCCTTTGAGTTTTTGGTTCCGGCCAGTCAACTGGCTGCGACCTACCAGGGACAACCTGCTAATTTACGCGTCTATCTCACAGGATTTCCCGAACCCGCCCTCTTGGATTTTACTGGAATCGCACCCAATCCCCGGTTCATGTATCGCTGTTCTATTCACTGCACGCTCTCCGATATGCCTGAGTTGCTTCAGCTCTTAGAGCCGCAAGGTCGGGTATATGCCAGCCTGGCAGAATTTCAGACCGACTACCTCCTTCCTGAAGGTAAGGACGTCGCGGCCATCGTGGGTCTGGTGGGCACGAATGGTGACTTTCGTCTGGAGATTCGACTCAATCAATGTCCCCTTCCTCATCAAGCCACGGAACAATGGCTGGAGGAGTTGGTTGGCCATCCACTCATTTATGCACCCCTACCCGCCTTCCCGTAAGGGAGTGTTGAAAAAGCATGCCCTGAGTCTGGCCGAAGGGGCTGCCAGCGGCGTTCCCTGCCTTCGCCGGAGCGGCTTCGCGCAGGCAGGTCGCCGCTTGGTCGTGCTCACGTACTCCTCCGTACGCTCCGCTCGCCCAAGCGGCTGCGGCCTTGCTGGACCGGCCTTTTTGAACACTCCACTATTTTTCTCTGGTGAGCTTCGTTGACTCCCTAAGGTGATGAAGCGGGGAATTCTTACAATATTCAACAGTCCCTTGAACGGTGAATCTGTGCATATTTGCATGAAACCTGTGCCGCACCTCTGCTGCCAATTTCACAAGGGAATGTCCTGATAATGCGGTGTCGCTAACTTGTAATACTTAAGATTCCAATCGAGGATGAACACGGTTGAGCGATCCGACGATAAAGTCAGGAGCCGCTTTCCGTCCTTGGCGACAACACTTTCGGCTGATGTGAAATTGCGTGTCCAATCCGGTCCGCTGCGATTACACACCAACAGGGGAAGGCCGGTATCCTCGGTACATCGCTCCCATTCGCGGTTTGGTCCATGGAAGCCTGGGGCGGCGGCGTAGGAAATCAGTTTCTTTGGCTCCCTGCTCGGCAAGCCTTTTCGCGATTCCCGGCGAGAACGCGTCCGCACAGATGAGAATCCCCACATCGGTGAAGGGTGGGACCGATACCGGTGCCACGTGATTGCCGGGCGTTGACCAGGATTCAGAGGCTGTTTGGAG
>JACDDF010000002.1 GCA_013817135.1 Nitrospirales bacterium | reverse complement strand
TTCTAATTTTCTTGCCCATTCAATATTGTTTTCCTCATCGAACCGGGCTTTGAGTTCCAGGAGTACGGCAACCTGCTTGTCGTTTTGTCGGGCTTCCATGAGGGCGTCTACCACCGGGGAGTTTATCCCCACTCGATAGAGTGTCTGTTTGATCGCTAACACATGCGGATCCAGAGCGGCTTGTCGAATGAAATCCACGACGGGTGAGAAGCTGTCGTAGGGGTGATGAAGGAAGATGTCCTCGCGTTTGATGAGTGAAAATAGTGATTCTTTTGAGGTGGGGTCGTGCAGAATATTGGGGTAATGTGGTGAAAACTTCAGATCCGGTCGATCAATGGATGTGAGTTCAAGGAGATTGGAAAGACCGAGACGGAAATCATAGGTGTAGACTTGATAGGGCGCTAAATTAAGATTTCTGACCAGGATATCTTTGATGGAATCCGGCATATGCCGGTCCAGTTCCAATCGCACCACCGAACCGAATTGGCGCAAATCAATTTGTTCCTCAATGGCAGCCAGGAGGTCGCCGGCTTCATCTTCTTCGATTTCAAAATCTGCATCCCTGGTGATTCGAAAATAATAGGAGGCTTGAATCGTCAGGCCCGGAAACAATAAATCCAGATTGGCGGCGATGATGTCCTCCAGCCAAACGAAGTTGGTACTTTCCGCTCCGGTGGCTAACCCCATTTGTTCATCGTCCGATACCTGCGATTCGTCTGGAATTCTGATCAATCTTGGGAACAACGACGGAACCTTAATGCGCGCAAAACATTCTCCACGCTCAGGGTCGTGAGCCACGACGGCCAGGTTAACCGTGAGGTTGGAGATATGGGGGAAAGGGTGGCTGGGGTCAAAGGCCAAAGGGGTCAGCGCGGGAAAAATTTCCTTTCGAAAATATCGGCGGAGTAGGGATCGTTGTTTCGGTTTGAGGTCTTGATAGGCAAGAATGCGAATATGTGCTTCGGTCAGACGCGTCAGCAGGTCATCCTGCCAACATTGGGTGATACGTGAAAAACTCTGAAGAAGGGCGTCCCGGATTTGCCCCAATTGATCGGAAGGACTCATCCCATCCAGTGCGGCTTCCAGGACCCCGCTTGACAATTGTTCGCGTAATCCGGAAATCCTGATCATGAAAAACTCATCAAGATTATTGAAGAAAATCGAAAGAAATTTTACTCGTTCCAGTAGGGGGTGGCTCGGATCTTCTGCCTCTTCCAGTACCCGTTTATTGAACTCCAGCCAACTCAGTTCCCGGTTTAGATACAGCTTGGGGTCATCAAGATTATCGATGACTTCTGGTGTATTGGGTGCCTGCGGTTTTGTCTGATTAGTCATGATCAGATCTCCTATTATGGCTGTTAGGGATGAAGAGCCATTGTACCTGATTGAGGTTATTCCGGCCCACCATCATCACTTCAATTAAACGGGTATCTGCAGACGTAAACGGTTTCAAGGAGATTGGGCGTAAGGCTTTAAAGTTTTTTTCCTTGTTTTTCAAGTTTTTCCCATTGCTTCGGGATTTGCTGATACACCTGAGATTGCTGGTTTCGTAAGCGTTCGACCATCAGTCCGATGACATAGGCGATTCCGGTTCCCCGTGAGTGTTGTTTGAGGGCGAGGAGCCGTTGCTCAGCAACCACGGCATCCTGGTGCTGTCCCAGTAAATCTTGAGCGTCCTTCGTTTGATGAAGGAACCGTTTGGCACGTTTCCCGAGCAAGGGCTCAGCGAGTTCAAGCGCATAGCGGGCTCGCTTCAAGAGTCTTCGAGTGCGATGCAGTTCAGATTTCCGGAATAGGCTGTCTGACGTATTCACAAAATCCTGAACTTTGTGGAAGGCTTTTCTCGGTAACTCCGTTATCGTGAGTGGAGTCGGTTGAAATGGTAAATGATTGAGTGAATCTTCAAAAATATTCAGGAGATTGAGATAACGGTCGCTACGTAATCCTTCAAGCAGTTTGGCGCGGGCCACAGACCGCTGATCTTCAAAATTCTTGAGAATCGTTTGAAAGGAACGCTGTTCTGATGAGGAGAGGTCATGAAAATTTTGACGAAAAGATTCTAAAAGAACATCCCAATCTCTGACCTCGCCCAACAAAGAACCAACCCAGCCAAGCTCCTGGCGGACCTGTTCTGTCCATTCCGGCGCTAGAAAAGAACCCACGGCTCGAATGATGGCTCTCATGCGGCGCGTGGCAACGCGCATTTGATGGAGCGCTTCACTATCCCGACCCAATTGGGTACCTGGATCATTTTGCAACATCTGAAGAAATTGGGAATGAAGCCTTTCTCGAATATGGTCGGTCGGTGGTGCTGAAGAATCACTAAAATCGAAGGTAAGCGGATAGGGAAGTTGGAGTGCCTGAAAAATCTTGGGTTGTAATGGTTTCTCCTCTGCCCCGGCATGAAGCAAGATCTTGCGGATAGGCTTGAGTTGAGCGGTTGTGCCTTCCTGTAATTCAACCTCTAATTCCTGGAATGAATGTATAATCTTTTTGTCTTTGATGAGGGCGACGGAGTCCAGGACAACTTCAGCTAGAACCTGGCCGTCTTTTCGAATGCGTACCCCTTTTCTCCTTGTTCTTAGTTTCCCGAGTTGAACAGCCTCCTGGTTTCTGAAAAAACTCCTTAATAAGTCCTGAAATTCCCATGGAATACTGCGACTGCCGGACGCAATTTCCAGCTCCAGCCGGATACCGCCGCTCGGTATCTTTAATTGCCAGACTCCCTGGGACTGTTCCACTCGTTTTCGGAGTGTCAGACCCAATTGGCCGAGTCGGTGGTGCTCGCTGTCAAAATAGGTGGATGTGAATACCCGGGGGGGGATCGGTTCCCCCATGTCGGGAGGGAATTGAAAGCCGGGTGGAATACGAAACTTAATTTCGGCTTCAATCGTTTGTTGGATTTTCCATGGCATAAAAAATCATCCCGCAATCTTCAGTGTGCCTTGGGTCATTTGAATAAAATCTTCATGGGATTGTGTTGAGATCAAAAACAGAGGAAAATCCTGATTTCTCAGAAAATTTTCGAAAAACAAAGCTATAGATCTCATTTTACCTGAATGGATCACAAGAAAGTGTGAAATTTATTATATAACCAAATGTTTCTATATGATAAATGATGTGGCAGCCTCAATATCGCCATTTTAGATCATCTGCGTGTTCGGGTGATGGACTCTGTTGCACGGGCTGCTATTCTGAGGGCACCTGGTCTAAGGGATATGGGAATCCTTTTCCGGCAACCCAAGTTGAACCGGTTTGAACACGATATTTGATCATGTCCGAATGTGGCTGGTAACCACCATCTTGAGAACCAGGATTCGGGAGAACCTGTGTCACCAAAACAAGAAGTTCAGTATACTATCAGGAGGAAAAACGGGGTACAAAAACAGCAGGAGAGAATAACTGATGTCTAAAGGCTTGCCCGATAATCAACTGGCTGAATTGTTGCAAACGGCTGTCGATGCGGCCCACGTTGCGGCAGTTCCGATTCGAGCCTATTTTGAAAGGCAGAATCTCCGCATCACAGAAAAAATCGATGGTTCGCCTGTAACTCAAGCCGATCAAGAGGGTGAAGCCCTCATCCGGTCTCACTTGCTGTCCAATGCCCTAATTGGACCTCTTGATATTCTCGGTGAAGAAGAAGGGTTACAGGGGACGGGAACAAGATGGCAATGGATCGTGGACCCCATCGATGGAACACGATCCTTTATTCATGGGATTCCGTTATTCGGCACCATTATCGCCTTGGTTGACAGTCGGGAAAACTTTCCTGTCCTTGGAGTGATTCATCTTCCAATGCTCGGGCTCACCTATGCCGCGGCCCGGGGGCAAGGGACCACCTGCCAAGGAAAAGCGCTGCATCTTCCTGAAGACCTGCCCATTGAACAAGCCATTATCGGGGTGGGCGATTTTGCTCAGTTTTCCAGTATACAACGGGAGGCGGATTACCATCTCCTGTTAAGCATGTCCGGGTATGTGCGAGGGTATACCGATTGTTTTGGCCATGGGCTAGTGATCAGTGGAGCCCTTGGCGCAATGGTGGATCCAGCCTTGAACCCGTGGGATATCCTGGCTACCCAGGTGTTAATTGAAGAAGCTGGAGGGACTGCAATGCTTCGTCCCTCGAGGATATCCGGAAAGGTTGACGCCATATTCGGGAATCGTTCACTGGTTCAACATCTTGCGCAGAAACTCTCCTTTTAAAGTTCTTGGGGTTTTGCCGGCAGGAGATTTATTTCCGGGGAGCATTTCCGACCTTCTCTATATTTCACTCATCTTAGGAATGCCTCCAGTTTTTCGAACCCTTCTCCAAATAGTTGAGATTTACCCGTATGTAACAATTCCATAACGTGTAGGAAAAGTTTGTTAGATACGCTTCCCAGAAGGCTAGGCACCAGACGTGTGAATTTCCATGCCTGACCCGGGTTTGTCCATGGGAGAAAGAGCAGATTATCCGCCAGGGTCACGTGATCGTATGAGGGATCTTGTTCTTGATCCGCAAACCTTTCGAGTCGTTTTTCGAACGCAATCAGTCTTTCTCACACGCATTGAATTCCGTTATTGGAAGAATTGCTCGCTAGCGATGAGGGATTTCTGAATCGCCAGAATCTCTTGAGCCATATCCGGGGACCGCAGGTATCTGTCGAAGTTCGGACCGTAGATTCTCCTATAGTCCGACTCCGGCAAAAAATGCAGGGATTGGGCGATCAGTGCCCGACTATTGAAACTGGCTGGGGTGTGGGGTATCGTATCAATATCATCGATGATTTTTCCGTCCCCTCCTGAAGATTTCCTTCTTGCAAAATCCGATGCCTGTATTGACCACGGAATCCTTGTGGGCATGAAAGGGTAGAACCGAATCTATTTTTGAAGGAGTTGAGCCCTATGAAACGGCTTGCGGTTATTGATATTGGAACCAATTCCATTCACATGGTTTTAGCCGAAATTGGAAAAGGATTTTCCTACAAGATTGTCGACCGTATTAAGGAAATGGCCCGGTTAGGTGATGGAACTTTTACGTCTCAGCGGTTGTCTCCAGATGCCATGGACCGTGGGTTGACGGTCTTAAAACGTTTTTCCATGCTGGCAAAGAATAAGGGATTTGATCCTATTCTTCCCATTGCCACGAGTGCAGTGCGAGAGGCAAAAAATGGGGGAGATTTCTTGAAGCTCGTTCGCAAAGAGCTTGGGCTTAGAGTACGGGTTATCACCGGGGAAGAAGAGGCGCGTCTGATTTATTTAGGTGTAAGGAATAGTATGGATCTCTCTCGGTTCCCCGCCATGTTTGTAGATATTGGCGGTGGATCCGTGGAATTGATGGCTTGTACGCAGAAGCGTTTACAGTTTGTGCGAAGTCTGAAGTTGGGTGCAATTCGGTTGAAGGATCAATTTCTCAAGTCCGATCCTCCAGATAAAAAAATGGTTCAGCGCGTCGAACGTCTCGTGAACCAGACTCTGAAGAAATCCTTATCGAAGAAACGCTACATTCAATGCCAGCAATTGGTGGCTACATCGGGTATGGCGGGGAACCTCACGGAAATTATTTACTTGGCTCGAACTGGGCGCCCTCTTTCGCAAATCGATATGGCTACCATCGAGTTAGATGAAGTCAGAGAGGTTGAAGGACTTCTCAAAACCAAAGATACTCAGGCACGATTGAATATTCCCGGCCTCGATCCCAGACGAGTGGATACGCTGTATCCCGGGGTACTGATGTTACGTCTTCTTATGGAATATCTCGGGGTTAAGCAGGTGCGTCTCAGTGATAAAGCGATTCGGGAAGGGGTCATTTATGATTTCATTCAACAGCATCAGGAAGGGTTGCGGGCGGAGCAGGAAATTCCGCATGTTCGCCGCCGCCAAGTGTTATTATTAGCCAGGCGATATCAATATTCCAAAGTTCATGCGCATCATGTCGCGAAGTTGGCATTAAGTTTGTTCGACCAGACTCAGTCCATGCATCATCTTGGAGAAAGGGAGCGGGAGTGGTTGGAATATGGGGCCTTACTTCATGACATCGGGCATCATATTGGTGAGAACAAACACCACAAACACACCTACTATTTGATAACCCATGCTGATCTTCCTGGATTTTCGTCTGAAGAGGTGGCGGTGATGGCCAATGTGGCGCGGTATCATCGACGGGGGCAGCCTAACATCAAGCATCAGGGATTTCGGCTGTTGGATCGGGACCAGAGAAAGGTCGTGTCCTGTCTAAGCGCGATGCTCCGTATTGCCGATGGACTGGATCGCAGTCACTTTTCTGTGGTCAGGAAAATTTCCATTGAGCCCGGGAAGCCTCTGCGCCTCCATGTATTTTTTCGCTATGACCCGGAATTGGAAATATGGACAACGGAACGAAGGGTGAAACTCTTTGAGAAAATCTTCCATTGTCCGATTGAATTGAAGCCGGCTGCCATTGCCATGAAAACTGTGGCCTAACCGGCAACCCCATGTCTGGACCCTTCTCTGGAAATTGTTGATCTGTTTGTGGAATACTTGCGCCTTTTGGGGTTCCCCGTAAGTAATAGGTTAGAATGTAGTCCTGCTGTTTGAGGCCGTTGACTTCTTCATGTGGATCATGGCGGGTCACTTCATAGATCCTGCTCACCAAAGAAACGAATAAACGGTTGGCAACCCTGGTTTCGTCTTGGAAATTGTGATCCCTGGCCTGCAGAGTTCAAAATCTAGATTTGTACAATCTGCGCTTTCCAGTCTCAGGAGAAACCTTTATGTTTAGTTTTATGCCTCGGGAAAGCGGGTTTTTTGATTTATTCGAGCAAGCCTCTCAAAGCGTCGTGGAAGCGGGGCAGTGCTGGAAAACATTAATGAAGTCGTTTGATGAACCGCATACACAAATTCAACACAGCAACGATTTGGAACACAAGGGTGACGACTTCACTCGTGACATTGTGTATAAGCTCAATAAAACGTTTATTACGCCGTTAGATCGAGACGATATTCACGCATTGGCCAGCGCGCTCGATAATATTCTGGATGAAATTGATGCGGTGGCCGAATTGTTTATGGCGTTGAGTCATGGAGCCAATGACGCACAAAAAGCGATGGGAATTATTACCTTGGCTTTGCTTTCCGCCGGACATATCCCTTCTGCGGAAGTGCCCAAATGGGTTATTATTTCCTGCGCACTCTCTATGGGCTTGGGACGGCCCTGGGAGGATGGAAGATCATTCGAACTCTGGGGATGCGAATCGCCAAGTTGGATCCTGTCCATGGGTTCGCCGCCGAAACCGGGGCCGGCGCGGTGTTGATGGTGACGGTCCATATTGGGTTACCAGTCAGCACGACTCACACGATTACCTCGTCAGTGATGGGCGTGGGGGCCGTGAATCGGTTGTCGGCAGTTCGATGGGGGGTCACCAGACGAATTGCCTATGTGTGGATCTTTACGCTTCCCCCGGCGCTCTTAACCGTTGCCTTTTACCTCCTGCTGTCCGCATTCCTCTAGTTGTCCGGTGTTCTCTGTGATTTTCAGGAATCTGTTGCCGCGTCGCATAAGGAAGCTATTTCGTTAACGCATATCCCCTTTCCTTCTCTCCTCTGTTTGCTCTTCTTTTATATAAGCGCTGACCTGACCGTTTTTGTGGATCCTGTCACATTCGATTCAGTTTAAAGAGCCTGGTCGTCTGGAAGTTGGCTGTACTGTTCCTCCAATTGGGGATGGTTCCTTGCGCATCGCTCCCTTTAGTCTGACGTGTTCAAAGGTTGAGTCGCTGGTTCCCTTTCACCCAATTCATGGCATTGTAACCACAAGGAGGAGTTATGGCAGAATCCTATCAAACAGGCGCATTGCAGGTGTCAACCGCGGGGCTTGAAGAGGAAGGGTATCAAATGTATTTAGGCCAGAAGTGCCGATTGAGCGGTGTGTTGAAAGTCCAGGGGATGGCGCGGATCGATGGATTTGTCGAAGGGGAGATTTATGGAAGCGATCTGATTCAAGTGGGAAAAGATGGAAAAATTGAAGCCACAGTGAAAGCTAAAGACATTGTCGCCCAGGGTCCTCTTCGAGGGGACTTTGTCGCTCTACAGAAGATACAGTTGCTGGCCCCGGCAACATTGGAAGGGAAAATCGATGCACCGGTTTTTCTGTTAGAAGAAGGCGTCTTTGTCAATGGACTGTTGAAGATGGGAATGGTGCGTCCTGCGGTCTCATAAGCCAAGGGTACGTATGACAATGAACCGAGTGAAAAACCATGGGATCGCACGCGTATTGTTCTATGGTTCCCCAGGTAGACGAGTGGTTAACGTTGTATTGTGCACAAGGCCCCTTAGCGCAGTGCTCTAAGCTGCGCAGGGGCCATCCACCATTCTAAGTATCCCCGCCCTACTCCGACGTTTCCATCAAAAGAAATAAGGCAGCCACCAGCCTTTTTGACGGCAAGGCCTGAGCTATTCTTTCCAAAAATCATTAATGCAGCTGTTTGTCCAAGATGTGGTTCATGCCCGACGCACATGACAACAGCATCTAGTGGGTATCCCTGTAATATGGGAAATAGCAGCATGGGGGATTGGTCATACACCAGCTCAGGGCAAAGCTGAATCGTTGCCTTGATCTCTAGAGCCTTCTTTGTAATCTCAGCGGTTTGTTGCGCACGGATTAAAGGACTGCACAAAAGATGTGTGGGCTTCATTCCAACTCGTTTGAGTCCTGCAGCGACCTGTTCGGTTTTGGCAATACCTTCTTTGGTAAGAGGGCGTTCGCGTTCAGAGCGATCCCATTCCTCTGGATTAACAGCAATGCCATGGCGAAGTAGAAGACAATTCATGTAAGTCTCTCCTTGTTCTGAGCGCTATTAGAACAACCATTCCTCTTGGCGGGTTTGAAAACAACCTGCAGACGATAGCGGCCTAAGAGGAATTTATAAATTTCTGAGTGTTGGGCCCGGACCTAGGATTCCCTAATAAACAACACCCAGAGGATATTCCATCTCAACCGATACAGTGCGACGAACATTGCAATGGAATGGATCAAAGCCATTCCATTGAATTCTCTCTTCAAGCCATCTAGTAAGAATACCCGGAAGCCCAGGACGATGGCCAGGTTCATAACCACTCCCACAACGGTTTAGCTGGAGCCGGGTTTGGGGGAAGAGAGGGAGCTGTGGTCATAACGGTGAATAGGGGATGGTCAGCCCATCCCCCATTGACGTTGCTGTTCCGCCATTGCACGTGTAGAAGTTGGACTGCGATGCTAGAAAAGCTGTCCTGGGTTCATCTATAATTCTCTGTTTTTGGAGGAGAGGTATTGAGAATGAAGAAATTATGGGTAGTCGGCTTGGCATTATTGTGCATTGGTGCACTGCTTACAACGAGGGTAGAGGCTGACACTCAATCCCCATCTCCTGACTTCCTGACCTTGTCCCAGGCCATTGAGTATGCCTTAGAGCATTATCCCTCAGTACGAGAATCGCTTGCAAAGGACAAAGAAGCGCAATCGGGTATCGATGTTGCGGAGACCAGCTATCTTCCCCGTGTGGAAATCGGAGTTCAAGGAACTCGATCGACCTTTAATAATGTCTCGGGGATGTTTTTCCCGAATTCTTTTTTGCAACCGATCTCCGGTCCCGATCTGGGACGGAATTCTTACAGCAGTAGCTGGGGCAGTGCTGCGGGCATTCTGCTGGCATGGGAACCCTTTGACTTTGGGTTGAGATCGGCCCAGGTGAGTACCGCTCGGACCATGGAGCGTCATTCGCAAGCGTTTATCACGCTCACCCAGCTCGAAGTGGCCTTGGCTGTGGGGGATGCGTATATCGATGTCATGATGGCTCAGGAATCACGCCAGGCTCTTCAATCAAATTTTGATCGCCGTGTGGTGTTCGCTAAAACCGTGGAGGTTCTGGTACGCAATCAATTGCGGGCTGGAGTTGATGGATCCCGTGCACAAGCCGAAACGGCGGTTGCACAAACTCATTTATTGGAAGCAGAGCAGGTTGAACGATCACGAATGGCCACTTTGGCCCAGGTGCTCGGGATGGCCGGCACGCAAATTTCAATCAAAGATCCCATGTTGAGCAGCTCCCCTCAGGGATCAGTTTCCGATAAGAAGGATCCGGCACAGCACCCCTTAGCCTTAGTCCAAAAAGCCGCAGCCGATATTCCCAAAAAACGGGAAGAGGCCTTAGCCCGCACCTGGGCCCCAAAATTTAATTTGCAAAGTGCCTTTTTCGGCCGTGGCAGTGGATGGGACAACCTGGGCAATCGAGGTGGCGGAGGGGAAGGGCTATTGCCGGATGTGCCGAATTGGTCGGTTGGCCTGACGGCGACCTTTTCCCTGTTGGAATTTTCGACCATCCGCGCGCAGAAACAACAAGAGCATTATCGCAATCTGGCTGAAATGGCACGGTACGATCGTGTAATTCAAGAGCTGACGGCGCAGCAGGTGAAAGCTCGTTCGCTCATGGAGAGTACCAAGCGCATTGCCGAAAACACGCCCATCCAATTACAAGCGGCTCGCCTGACGGAATCCCAAGCGGCTGCTCAATTTAAAGCCGGTCTGGCCACAGTCGTGGATGTGGCTGAGGCGCAGCGGCTCGTGGTTCAGTCAGAAGTGGATAATGCGCGGGCACGCCTTGGCGTGTGGAAAGCCTTGTTGGCCTTTTCAGGAGTTCAGGGCGAACTGTCCGAATTTTTACGGCTTGCGCGCCCGTCTCCTTCTTTTCCAGCCATTAAATGAAGCTCCTTCTCTTTGCACTTCGGCGGCCCGTGACCATTATCGTACTGGTCATGGCCATGGCCATATTTTCCTATCTGGCGGTCAAACGAATGGCCATCGATATCTTCCCAAATCTTGGACTTCCTGCCATTTATGTGGCCCAACCCTATGGTGGCATGGACCCGGCACAAATGGAGGCCTATCTGGTCTCCTTCTATGAATATCATTTTCTTTATATCACCGGGATCGAGCATGTCGAATCCAAATCCATTCAGGGCGCCGCATTGATGAAATTGTTTTTTCATCCGGATACGGATATGAATCAGGCCTTGGCGCAAACAGTCGCCTATGTGAATCGATCCCGCGCGTTCATGCCTCCGGGAACGGTGCCGCCCTTTATTTCGAGGTTTGATGCCGGGAGTGTGCCGGTGGGGTATTTGGTTTTTCAGAGCGAGTCACGGAGCCTCAAAGAAATTCAAGATCTGGCTTTGTTCAGAGTGCGTCCGATGTTTTCCGCAGTCCCTGGGGTGTCTGCCCCCCCGCCATTTGGAGGGACGGCCCGAACCATCGTAGTTAAGGTGAACCCTGAACGGTTGCGGGCATTTGGCATGTCTCCAGAGGAAGTGGTGCAGGCCGTGCGAACGGGAAATATGCTCATGCCGGCAGGAAATGTGCGCATCGGAGATATTGCCTATCTGACTCCTGTAAATTCTGTCGTCGAGAATATCGAAGAATTGGAACAGCTACCTATTCGTTTGGGGTCAGGGCCCACGGTCTTTCTGCGAGACGTGGGAACCGTGGAAGATGGGGAGGATATCGTCACCAGTTATGCCATGGTGAACGGCCGACGTACGGTCTATATTCCGGTCACCAAACGAGCCGATGCCTCCACTCTGGCAGTGGTGGATCGCATTAAAGCGTCACTCCCGACCTTTCGGGACGCGGTGCCGGACGATATTCAGATTAGTTTTGAGTTCGACCAATCAACCTATGTCACCAATGCGGTGAAGGCCGTCGTCGTGGAAAGTGTGCTGGGGGCGATCCTGACAGGATGTGTGGTGTTGCTATTCCTCCGGAGTTGGTGGAGCTCGGTTATTGTCGTGGTGACCATTCCATTTGCCCTCTTGGCCGCCGTGGTGGCCTTATGGGCCACCGGGCAGACCATCAATATTATGACCTTAGGGGGCCTGGCCCTGGCAGTGGGCATTTTGGTGGATGAGTCCACGGTCACGATTGAAAATGTGCATGCCCATTTGTCTCGTGGGAAGAGCCTGGCGAGGGCCGTCAAGGACTCACGCGGTGAAGTGGTGGTGCCTCTCCTCCTGGCTATGCTGAGTATCTTAGCGGTATTTCTCCCGTCGTTTTTTATGAGCGGAGTGGCGAAAGCCTTGTTTGTGCCGTTGGCATTGGCTGTGGGATTTGCCATGGCGGCCTCCTATATCCTTTCCACGACATTAGTACCGGTCCTGGCTGTGTGGCTTTTGGGTGGACATCCCAGAGCCGAGGTGAGAGAAGGTCCGCCCACGCCGGTCTGGTACCTCAATGTTCTGAAATGGACGTTGAACTATAAGTGGCTGGTCCTCACAGGCCATTTGCTACTCAGTATGACGACTGTCCTAGTGTTAGGTGCCAGGCTGGGCTTGGATATCTTTCCCCGGGTCGATACCGGACAATTTCAATTACGCATTCTGGCTCCAGATGGAACCCGTGTCGAACGAACGGAAGTGCTGACGAAGGAAATCTTGGAGACGATTAAACAGGAAATCGGCCCTGAACGGATTAATATCAGCCTGGGATTTGTGGGAGTTCATCCGTCAAGTTATCCCGTGAATACGCTGTATATGTGGAGCAGTGGCCCTCATGAAGCGGTTTTGTTGGTGGCGATTAAACCGGGATCGAATGTGTCCTTGGAACAGGTGAAAGAACGATTGAGAGATCTGTTACCAAAGCGCTTCCCCGGAACTCGTTATACCTTTGAGGGAGGGGATATTGTCACTCAGGTCATGAGTATGGGATCTCCGACCCCGATTGAAATCGCGATGAGCGGACCAGATTTGGATGCCAATCGGGAGTATGCGGAGCGAGTGAGAGAGGAACTCTCGCATCTACCTGCCATCCGCGACCTGCATTTCGGGCAACCCTTGGATTATCCCACTCTGGCTGTGCGCGTCGATCGAGTACGGGCAGGCCAGCTTGGGGTGACGGCCGGTGAGGTGGCCCGGGCTGTGGTCTCAGCAACCTCCTCAACCCGTTTTGTGGAACCGATTTACTGGCGTGATCCCAAATCTGGAAGAGCCTATCAGGTGCAGGTGGAAATTCCCCAATCGGAATTCCAGTCCGTACAGGATATGTTGAATCTTCCTGTGATGTTAGAAGGGGGGCGAGGGCCGTTGCTTCGTGACGTGGCGGAGGTCATTCCCGGAACTTCTATTGGTGAGTATGCACGGTATAACATGCAACGGATGGTCACGATTGTGGCCAATGTGACGGGAGAAGACTTAGGACGGGCAGCGGAACACATTGAAGCGGCGTTGAATCGTGTCGGCCCACCTCCGAAAGGGGTTCGAGTGGACGTTCGCGGGCAAATCGCCCCAATGCAGGAGATGTTTGTCAACCTCCAACTGGGATTAGCCCTGGGATTGCTGACCATTTTCCTGCTCTTAGCTGCAAACTTTCAATCTTGGCGGAGCGCTTTGGTGGTTTTGTTGACGATGCCTGCGGTGTTGATGGGGGTTGTGCTTGTGCTGACGCTTATCGGGACCACGCTGAATATTCAATCGTTTCTAGGAACCATTATGGCCACAGGGGTAGCTGTGGCGAATGCAATCCTTCTTGTGTCGTTTGCCGAACACCATCGGAAGCAAGGGCATTCAGCCGAGGAGGCTGCTCGTGAAGGGGCCAGCAGCCGGGCTCGCCCGATTCTCATGACGGGGTTGGCCATGATGGTCGGGATGCTGCCGATGGCATTGGGCATCATGGAAGGAGGGGAACAGGTGGCCCCGCTCGGACAGGCAGTGATTGGCGGGTTGTTGGCCGCTACCGTCTCCAGTTTGCTGATCTTGCCCGCAGTGTATGCGATTCTGGAAAAGCGGGGAGCTATCCAGTCTCCTTCATTAGATCCCGACGATCCAATGAGTATCTACTATGAACCTTCGCACGTCACGGTTCCCAATTAGCCGGGAGTTGCTATGTCAGGCAAGATGATCGGAATCGGGCTGGTGTTGTTGGGACTTATTGCGGCGGGTGTGATGGTCCTGAGCAATGAAGGGCGTGTTCCTCAAGAGCCCACGGTCTCTTCATCCTCAACTCCTTCCCTGGAAATATTAGAAATCCCGGCGGGCAGTACTCAACCAGTCCCGGTTGAAGTGGTGCCGGTTTCCAGTCAACATCTGAAAGAGACGATTCCCTTGCCGGGGGAATTGCTTCCATTTTTGAGCGTAGATCTTTCCCCCAAGATCGCGGGAATCGTTGATTCCGTCAACGTAGACCGGGGGGCAAGCGTGAGGAAAGGGGATGTCCTCATCCAATTACGCGCTCCAGAGCTGCAGGCGCAGAGAAGGGAAGCGGAAGCTCAGCTTCGTGCTGCCAATATCACGTATACCCGTCTTCAATCTGCGTCCTCTACGCCAGGAATCGTCGCCGGAAACGATTTGGAATTGGCGCAACATCATCAGGAAGCCCTGACAGCCCGTCTCCAATCGTTACAAGAAATGGAAAAGTATTTGCGGGTGGTGACGCCGTTTGATGGCGTGATCACTCAAAGGAATATTCATCCTGGAGCGGTGGTGGGACCGGACGGGGGAGGCGGTCGTGCTTCATCGCTGTTACGGTTAGAGCAGGTTGTACATTTGCGATTGGTCGTTCCGGTTCCGGAAGCGTATGCCGGGTCCATTATCAGAGGGGCAACTGTGACCTTTAGCGTGCCGGCCTATCCGGAGCAAACTTTTCAGGGAGTGGTGTCTCGTATTGCTCAATCGGTAGATCCTAAAACCCGATCTATGCCCGTGGAGATGGACGTGCATAATCCGACGATGCGCTTGGCCGCGGGAATGTTCCCGGAGGTCCTCTGGCCGATTCGCCGATCCACTTCGACCTTGTTTGTCCCGGCCACGGCGGTTGTCACCACGACGGAAAACGTTTTTGTACTCCTGGTCAAGGAAAACCTGGTGGAATGGATCCCTGTCCGAAAGGGATCGAAGAGTGGCTCAATGATTGAAGTGTTCGGCGCCCTCCAATCGGGTGACCTAGTTGTGATAAGGGGAACCGACGAAATTCGGGCAGGCACACAGATTATTCCGATTTCTAAGGAAATTCCCGCCAACCCCCGTACCTAACTCGGTTTCCTTTGGGAAAGTTTCCCTGATTAACGATGAAAATCCTTCTTGTCATATTCTTAGTCTTTGTGAATGGGTGTCATTCAAGAAATATTCATGAAGACATTGTCCCGGTGATTCACGGGAAAGTCCTTCTGAGGGTGTATCTTGTACGACATGCTGAAGCAAAGAAAAATGTGGTGCACGTACCCTGGACTCCAGAGAAGGAGCTTGACACGCTAACAGTTGAAGGGCAAAGACAGGCGGTCGCAATAGGAAAGTTTCTCAAGGATAAAGGTATTGTTGCCATTCTGAGTTCTCCTGCGGGTCGAACGAGTGAGACGGCTAAAGCGATTGGCCAGGTCATTGGATTGAAGGAGGGATATGAGGTTGATCCGGCTTTTACCTCTTTGCGTGGAGGAAAAGGTCAGGATGGGAATCAGATTTCATGGGCCTGGCGAGAGAAACAGTGGGCACTGGGACAGGATCCACGTCCTGAAGGAGGAGAGTCTCTATCAGATGGGGAAATTCGTGCGAAAGGTGCCTTGAATAAGCTGACTGAAAGTTTTCCGGGAAATGCCGTGGTGATTGTGTCGCATGGCGATATTTGTGCCGCATTGCTTGGTTATGCAGAGAATATCCCGATGTCCAAACGGTATGCCAGACACAATGTCCCCACGGGATCTGTCAGCGTATTCATCATGACACATACAGGGTGGTACGTCATCGAAGAAGGAAGACAACTATTCGAATAGGTCTCGGCCATTTTCTGGTTGCATGAGCGATCTCGGATGTTTCTTCTCCAATTATTCGGACCATGCAGCTGGAAGTCGAAAGCTTCCGAAAGAGTTCTGGCGCTTGTAAACAAATTTCAAAATCGGATCAAAGTGAATTACGAACATGGTATTTTCGATGGAGGTGCCCCGAATAATAAAAACCTTGAGCAGGAAAATGCGTTGGTAACTCGATTGCGGGTGGGCTGGTAGAGCTTCGTAGATGATGCCGAGGGATCGCACCGCAGACCATTATATTTCCTTACGGACAAAACTCATTCAAGCGGAATTTTGTCTCACCATGCCGAGATTGATGAAATTTGTTTCCATGTCCTTTGGTTCATGTGGCCTTCTCTCCTAGAATGAGAAAGTCGGTGAGAGTGTGCTGCTTCAACACTCGCATGCCGGGTTTGGCAATCACAGGGCGGAGCCTGGATCTATTTTCTGGAGCTCACCTGGGCACCCTGACGTTGAAATGGATATCGAGTCGTTCGCAAGAAAAGTCTGCTGCAAATCCTAAGAGCTGACATCCCCGGCTCTCGCCCGATAATACTTCCTGTCCCTCTTCCATCAGCCTCATGCCTGCCGTGAAATCCTCCTGCCGGCACGCATGCCCTGCCATCTTTTCGCCCAACTTTCAATTCTTGCGAGAAGGGTTCCCTGTGAATAAAATCAGCAGGTTTCCCGAACCCCCGGTACATCTGAAGTTTTGTCGGTCTGTTTTGTACGGAAACCCCGGGCATCGGAGCTAATTCTGGGCATGGTAGTTATGTAATTTATACTTGACATTTATAATCTTAAAAATTACATTACGCGAAATTTGTTGCGAAGAACCATCTCATTTTTCGGGTCTTTCTGAAGGATGAAGGGAAGATGGAGTGTAATGGGAAAAGTGGCAAGAAACGTGAAAGTCTGGATGATGACCGGAATCGGAATGGCCATGGTGATTTCTTGCACTGTGGTTTTGGCGGCGGAGCCGACGCCTTCAAATTCCTCTTCTTTAACCATTAAAAAGGCATCAGCTTATGGGGATTTTTTTAAACGGATTAAGGATCGGTCAGAAGCACAGAACGGAAAAAATTGGAAGGAAACGGCTGATGCTTCGCTCATCCAAGGCAAAGAGACCCAATGGAATCGGTATCTGAAGGCGGCAATGGGCCTGCCAGATTTTGTTGACTTGGGCATTGAAAACCGCACGCGCTTCGAAAGTGTAAGTCATCCCTGGCGATCCACTGCAAAAATTGGAGGCGGGCGAACAGATTCCCAATTGGCTCTCAGGTCCAGGGTTCGCTTCGGCTTAGGCAATGGTCCTCTCCGGTTTCTTTTTGAAGGACAGGATGCGCGGGAATATTTTAACAACAACCCTGGAGACTTCGTGAATAACACCACGGTCGATGAATGGGACATTTTACAGTTATTCGGGTCATTGACCGTGGACAATGTATTAGGAAGCGGATTGCGAACGGACTGGCATTTCGGCCGCATGACCCTGGACTTGGGAAGCCGTCGATACGTCGCCCGCAATGATTTCAGAAATACCACGAATGCGTTCGACGGTTTTCATTGGCAAATTGGGAAAGCCGATACCTGGCGATTGCGAACATTTCTCGTCGAACCGGTCATCCGGGACGAGGTCAAACTCGACGAGCAGAATAAAGAGTTTTTATTTTGGGGCGCGTATGTGGAAAACCTACAGATACCCTGGATGAATATGGAGGCCTATTATTACGGATTAAACGATCAACGACAACACAATAAGGACCTTCATCGTACGTATGGGACGTATGGATTTCGCCTATTCAAGGATCCTAAAGTTAGCGAATTCGATTATGAATTGGAGGGGGCCGTTCAAGTCGGACAATTAGGGCAGGTCGATCATTTTGCCTATAATCCCAATGCCCAAGTTGGATATACGTTTAATGTGCCCTGGACCCCTCAATTTTTGGTGCACTATACCTATGCCAGCGGCACTCGCACTCCGGGAGGAAGCCAGAGCGGAACCTTTGATCCCTTGTTCGGTGCTCGTCGATTTGATTTGATGCCCACGGGAATTTTCGGTCCATTTCTCCGGTCCAACATCAGTTCTCCCGGTTGGAGGTTGGTTGTCAATCCTGCTAAACGCGTGACGATGCAAATCAAGCAACGGTTCTGGTACCTGGCTCAAGGCACTGCCGTGAATGGTGGGCTCCTTTTACAAGATTCCACAGGAGGGGCAGGGAACTATTTGGGGAATGATATTGAATTACGTGCGACGTGGGCTGTCAGCCAAAACCTGGAATTTGATGCCGGGTACGACCATTGGTTCAAAGGATCCTATTTTAAGCGGCTGCCCGCTTCGGCGAATCTACCTCAAGGCGGGAACAAGGATACGGATTATTTTTATCTTTCCATGCGCATCAGATTGTGAAATTGCTCTAAGTCATTAATCAGGGTCAGCCTGTTCTCTAGAGCCACCTGGCGACATCTATTGAGTTGGGAGGTGTATGATGTTTCTCCGAGTCCAAACTTTTGCCCTCATGTTCTTTTTTTATGTATGTTTAACGACCGCCGCCGCCGAGGAAGTCAGGGTGGCCGTTGCCGCGAATTTTTTGTCCACCCTGAACGAGATTATCACGAATTTTCCCGCAGACATGGGACACACCATTGTGGTCAGTTCGGGATCCAGCGGAAAACTCTATGCACAAATCAAAAACGGTGCACCGTTCGATGTCCTGTTTTCAGCAGATGCCGAGCGCCCGCAACAGTTGGAAAAAGAAGGTTTGGCAGTTAAGGGAAGCCGGTTTGTTTACTCTGTGGGGCGTCTGACTTTATGGAGTTCAGATTCGAACATGGTCCATGGTGATGCACAACGCGTTCTATCGGATGGCCACTTTGACCATCTGGCCATTGCCAATCCGAAGACCGCACCCTATGGCAGGGCTGCGGAACAAACACTCAAGAAGATGGGCCTCTGGGAATCCCTCAAGGATCGGATCGTTCAGGGGGAAAACATCGGACAAGCTTTTCAATTCGTGTATTCAAAGAACGCCCAACTTGGTTTTGTGGCCCTTTCCCAGGCTTTGGATCCAAAAACCAACGGAAGCGGCAGCCGGTGGGACGTGCCAACTTCTTTTCACGATTCCCTCGAACAGGAAGCGGTTCTCTTAATGAGGGGGAAGAACAATGCAGGTGCCAAAGCTTTCCTGAATTATGTCAAAGGCGATAAGAGCAAGGCTATCATTGAGCGATTCGGTTATGGGCTGCCATAATCAACTACAAATCGATCTATAAAAAAACTTTCATTCCAAAGATGATAATGCTACATAGGGAGCCATGACCATATCTGAGGTTGATTTAGGTCCACTCTGGCTGACTTTGCGTCTCGCGGGGGTGACGGTGATCGTGCTTCTGATCATTGGAACTCCGCTTGCCTGGTGGCTTGCACATACCCGATCTCGAGCCCGGACGGTCGTTGAGGCAATTGTCGCCATGCCTCTCGTATTGCCGCCCACCGTGCTCGGATTTTATTTACTTGTCTTATTGGGCCCGCATGGATGGATCGGGAGCGCCTCTCAGGCGGTAACCGGATCGGCGCTTTCGTTCACGTTTACCGGACTCGTCATTGCTTCTGCCCTGTATTCGCTCCCTTTCGTCGTCCAACCCTTGCATGGCGCTTTTGAGTCAATCGGAAGAAAGCCGTTAGAGGCGGCCTGGTCGCTCAGAGCTTCAAAGCTCGACACATTTCTTACCATTGCTTCCCCCATGGCCTCTCGCGGATATCTCACGGCTATTGTCCTTGGATTCGCACATACCCTTGGCGAATTTGGTGTGGTCTTGATGGTGGGAGGGAATATTCCAGGGAGAACGAAGGTACTCTCCATTGCCATATACGATCATGTGGAAGTGTTGGAATATACCCAGGCCCATGTGCTGTCGGCAGGGCTTCTCGTGTTTTCATTTCTGGTCCTTCTTATGGTTTATACGATCAACCGGCGGCTGCCCATTCACGTCTCATGAGCGAATTAACCGCCCGTTTCGATGTGACCTTTCCCTCGTTCCACCTGCAGGTGAAGGCGAGTTTACCCGCGGAAGGGATCACGGTCGTATTCGGTCCTTCCGGATGCGGCAAGACCACCCTGTTGCGCTGTCTCGCCGGATTGGAACGATCGCCGGATGGATTTCTCGCCTTGGGTGAGCACGTCTGGCAGGATGAACCCAACAATATTTTTCTTCCACTCTCCCAACGTCCTGTTGGTTACGTGTTTCAAGAGCCCCGTTTATTTCCTCACCAGAGCGTCCGATCGAACTTACTCTACGGATGGAAACGGATACCGGAATCGGAGCGCCGTATTTCACTCGATCAGGTCGTCGAGATCCTGGGGTTAGACTCGTTGTTGGAGCGCAGGCCAACCCACCTGTCCGGCGGAGAACAACAACGAGTAGCCATTGGCCGTGCTTTATTAACCAGCCCGCGCCTGCTCCTCATGGACGAACCACTCAGCTCCCTTGATATTCAACGAAAGCGGGAAATCATGACATTTATTCAACGGCTGGATAAGGAATTCAAAATTCCCATTATTTACGTGAGTCATGCTCTGCATGAAGTGGTGCAACTCGCCACGACCCTTATTCTGCTGAAGGAGGGGAGCGTGGCCGCTATCGGGCCTCTTGCTGAAGTCTTTTCTCAAGTAGGCAGTCGCCGTGTCATCCCGGACAGTCACATTGGTGCAATCATTGACACTCGCGTGGCCGAACATGATTTGGAATTCGGACTCACCACCCTCCATTTTTCCGGAGGACAGTTGTCAGTGCCCCATCAAAATTACTCTATTGGAGAATCCTTACGAGTGCAAATTCTCGCACGGGATGTCAGTCTTGTCGCCAGCCCACCTGTTTTTCAAACCAGTGTGCTGAATGTCTTAGTGGCGACCGTCATGGAAATCGGACCCATTGAATCTGGTCAACCCTTTGTCGATATTAAATTGGATATTGGTTGTCCCCTGCTGGCCACTATTACCCGAAAATCGTTAACTACACTCAAACTCCATCCTGGTCAGAAAGTCCACGCCCAAATCAAAGCGGTCGCCCTCACACACGATTTCCTGGAATAAGTGTGCGGGTTCAGAGGAAATGTTCTATCAAAGCTAATGCGGAGGACCATGGGGCGTGAGCTTGTGGGTGAACGGCTCCACGCTGGTAGCGGGGGACGGGTTCACGTTTGGGTGCACAGAATATGTCCTGGCATCCAGGAGGGCTTGTTCAGCCAGGCCTCAAAAAAGGAGTGGCGCGGAGTCGGCGTCGGTAGGGGAATATTAGAATTCATCGATGGCCACAGGGTGCAGGAGGTCGCGAACCGACACGATTCCGACAATGCCATCCCGGTGGGTGACGGCCAGATGACGAGTGCCGGATCGGTCCATCAAGTCCGCCGCTTCGAAAATCGGTGCGTCTTGATCAATGCTGATCACGGGGGCAGTCATAATGGTTTCGACGGTGGTTTGGTCGGGCGACCGGCGGGTCGAGACCACTTTGCGGACAATATCGGCTTCAGTGATGATGCCAACAATATGCCCCTGTTGCTTGACAAACACGCAACCGATGCGGCGAATCCGCATCAAG
>JACDDF010000286.1 GCA_013817135.1 Nitrospirales bacterium | reverse complement strand
GATTCAGCCAGCTCCCCTCACTCCATGTTACAAATCTGGAGGAACTCAGAGTGATCGTGAAAAATCTTCAGGAGAACCAAAATGCCTTTGTCCCAAAACCATTGAACATCTTCCAGCCGCCTTGAAATGGAGATTCTTTACACTTTTGAAACAGGAAGTTATGATTTACACAAAAGGGATGGTTATATCATCACCAGCGTGTATCGCTAAAAAGACCCAATGATAGGTAATCAACGCATTCTGGCTGTATGTCCAGCCAGGGGCGGCAGCAAAGGGATTCCGCTCAAGAACCTGACCCCCTTTCTTGGAATTCCGTTAGTCGCCAGAGTTGGTCAGTTGATTGGAGAGATACCCATCATCGACCGGGCTGTGGTCTCGACCGATCATCCTGAAATTGCCGAGATCGCGAAAAAGTCAGGTCTGGATGCCCCGTTCTTCAGGCCACCCGGCCTCTCAGGTGACCGGATATCGGACGCCCCGGTTTTGATCCATGCGCTGGAAGAGATGGAGCGTTTGGACACGGTACGATACGACATCGTGGTCATGCTCCAACCAACGTCACCTCTTCGTCGGCCGGAGCATGTCATACGGGCCATCGAGATGCTGGTAACCGGGGAGTGGGACGCGGTGTGGACTCTGTCCGAAACCGATTCCAAGGGCCACCCCCTCAAACAACTCACGCTCGACTCTGGCAGAATTGACTATTATGACCCAAACGGGAGCCAAATCATTGCCAGGCAACAACTGACCCCGGTCTATCACCGGAACGGGGTGGCCTATGTCATGACACGACGCTGTCTTCTTGAGGGAAGGACCATCACGGGCCGGCAAACAGGAGCTCTTGTTCTCGATGATCATCTGGTCAGTATCGACACCATGTGGGACCTCAAGTTGGCTGAGTTCATTTTTTCGTCCCGACAACCCCCGGTCAACGCTCTCCCTCAAGGGGAGTAATCCCACAGAATCAGATCCTTGAGGGGTATTGGGTAATGTACGAAAGCCCATTGCTCAAACCTATTTGAATGAGAAACGAACGGCGATAATTCATAAGGGATCCTCCATGCCGAGCACCCAGGTAATCTCCGGTTCGCAGCAACAAGCCCGATCGATTCGCACTGACGGGTGCGACCTGTGCCAATCCAGGGACGCCGTGGTTGTGGCTGAAGGTTCATCGGCAGCATCTCCTCTGGTCATCTGCACACAATGCCGGCTCATCTATTCCTGGCCACTGCTTTCCGCACCCGCCTTGGACAATTTTTATGAGGACAGCTTTGCCAATGACCCAGGCTCCCTTCAAAGAGCGGGCGATGCCTTTCCGCCGGATGACGATCGCCGGAAAGAGGAGACCATCGCGGAACAGTGGAGCATCAAGATCATCAAACGCTTCATTAGCCCGCGCGGGAAAAAAGTTCTTGAATTGAGGGCTCGCACCGGCGCGTTGACCACCATCCTCCAGGCAGAGGGGGCGGAAGTTCTGGGTGTCGAACCCTTTCAGGCCAATGCCAATTACGCCAGACAGGTCCGGGGACTTCCCATTGTGTTCGATTTGCCATTCTCCCGTTTCCATCAATTTCCTCTGCCACCGGATGGACGAGTGGATCTCGTCAATGTGCTCAACCACCATGTCCTGGCTCATGTCCTGTCACCCCGAAAACTCCTGGAACGCATTTTTGCCGTCCTCGCACCCGGGGGTTTCCTCTTCCTGGACGAAAAGGATGTTCTTCATCCGGTTCGGCACAAGAAACGGTCGGCACTCGATTCAGGGCCTGCCCACCAATTTCAACTGACCCTACATACGACCGCACGCTACATTCGCGCTACGGGATTCGAGTTGCTGGAGTGCGAACTTGACCCACACCGCAGCAGCGATTTTTGCCATATCAGAATTGTCGCACGCAAACCTCAGGAAGGAGAACCCTCGCCCGGCTTCTCTCCGAGGGTGGATGTAGCGGAAGGACCAAGCCTACAGGCTATTCACCGTCGCCTGTGGTGGCTCGAGAACACCTGGCGCATCCGCCTCGCCCGTGTGCGGGTTAAAAAAAAGACCCAGCGAATATTAGGCCGGCTCGGATTTACATACCCTCTAACCCGGAAATAGTTCCAATCCAGTTATCATCTGTACTCGGCACCCGCGAATTTCTCAATCGCACCTTTTTCCGCCATTTTCAGCATAGCCATTATACGAGGAAGATTACGGTAGATTTAATTTCCCATTTCAAATAAGGCAAAACGCGAATGTGTGGCATTACAGGATTTTTTCATCGACAGAAAATTGAAAATGAACGTTGGATTCGCACAGTTTTGTCGCAAATGACTTCGTCTCTAAAGCATCGTGGCCCGGATAGTTCGGATATCTGGTGTGACGCCAAGCCCCAAATCGGCTTGGGTCATACACGATTAGCGATTCAGGATTTGTCCCCCGCGGGATCCCAACCGATGCCATCCGCAAGCGGGCGCTTTGTCCTGACCTTTAACGGGGAGATATATAATTTCCAGGAGTTACGAACGGAACTTGAACAAGCCGGATGCAAGTTTCGCGGCCATTCCGATACGGAAGTGCTTCTCACCGCCATAGAGGAATGGGGAGTCACGCAAGCCTTACAACGAGCCAACGGCATGTTCGCATTCGCCATATGGGATAGCATCACGCGCACGTTAACCCTGGCTCGCGACCGGATAGGTAAAAAGCCGCTGTATTATGGCTGGTCCGGAAAAACGTTCCTTTTCGCTTCTGAACTCAAAGCCTTGAAGCACCATCCGGACTTTGACGCAACCATTGATCCTGGTGCACTTGCTCTCTATATGCAATATTCATGGATTCCGACTCCCTCCTCTATTTATCAATCAATCAAAAAACTACCGCCAGGCTGTTTTCTGTCCATCAGCCCGGATTCGATTCCATGGACCCTTGAGCCTCAACACTATTGGTCATCTCAACAGGTTGCCCGTCATGCGGAAGACCATGCGTTTTCCGGTACATTCGAGGAAGCGCAGGAGGAACTCAGCAACATCCTTCAGCAGGCGGTGCGCCAACGCATGATCGCAGATGTTGAGCTGGGAGCCTTGTTATCCGGAGGAATCGATTCCACCACAGTCGTGGCCTTGATGCAACTGGCCAGTACCAGACCCGTCAAAACGTTTTCCATTGGATTCTGGGAAGAAAAATATAATGAGGCCCCATTTGCAAAAGCCGTTGCGGCCCAATTGGGAACGGATCATACAGAGTATTATCTGACACCCAAAGACGTCCAATCCATCATTCCAGACCTTCCCGGAATTTACGATGAACCGTTCGCCGACTCTTCGCAAATTCCCACGCTGGCGATTTCCCGAATAACCGGCCAACGCGTGAAGGTGGCGCTATCCGGAGACGGGGGAGATGAACTGTTTGCGGGATATTCCCGATACCAGGAATGTCTCCAACGTTGGAATCAGTGGAAACAGGTCCCTCTTCCGGCACGGCAATGCTCTGCAACCCTCATGGAGCAGGCCGCAAAAATAGCCTGGTTGGGGAAAGAGCATTGTCGGCCGGGCTCCTCACCCGCTCTCAACTCCAAAAATTCCTCTTGGGCAAAACTGGAAAAAAAATCCAGATGGCTTCCGGCCTCTACCCCCGTGGAATTGATGGCTCGACGGTACAACCGGTACCCCAACGTTCAAGACCTGCTTCCGAATGCTCCCCGCACAGCAACCTTCCTGAACACTCCAAACATGTGGCCCGCATTAAAGGATCCGATTCATGGCATGCGGTTTTTGGATTTCTCCACCTACCTGCCGGACGACATTCTGGTCAAGGTTGACCGGGCCAGCATGTCGGTTTCACTTGAGATCCGCTGCCCGTTGCTGGACTATCGGTTAGTAGAATTTGCCTGGAGTCTGCCGGCTTCCATGTGTGTGTCTCCTCAGAAAACCGGCAAGTACATCTTGAAACAAGTCCTTCAAAAGCATGTTCCTCCCCAATACTTTGAGCGCCCGAAACAAGGATTTGCCTTGCCCGTTTCTGAATGGTTGCGCGATTCCTTGCGCGATTGGGCGGAGGATCTTCTAGAAGAAACCCGATTAGGCCAGCAAGGGTTTTTCGACGCGAAAATCGTCCATCGAATTTGGCGACAACATCTCTCCGGGTGGCAGGATCATGACACCCTCCTTTGGAGCATCTTAATGTTTCAATCCTGGCTGAAGCATCAGTCCGAGATTATCAGTAATACATGAATACCCGAGAAAATAAATGGAAGAACAGGCAAGGGAGTTGCATTCATTTAAGCAAATCCTCTCGTTCATTCATCATAGAAATTCTTATGGGGATCAAAACCTTTCAGCAAAGAAACCCCCAGTACCCATACATCTGCCTAAGCATTTTAGTATTTCCTTTATCGGCTAACCGCAGGCAGTGACTTTCGCCCGTTTAAGTATCTTTTGAAAGTCTTCCAAAGAAATTGCATAATCCTCTGGACCACACCGACTAGAGTCGCCCTCCCTCGCATTCAGAGGATAATATTCAAGTCCTACTGCATCACACAATCTCCAATATAAATCCATTCCCACTGCCGGAAACAGCTCGATCACTCGTGTGCCAGGGCGACTGAAGATTAAAT
>JACDDF010000285.1 GCA_013817135.1 Nitrospirales bacterium | reverse complement strand
CAAGTCGCTCAGTACAGCCCTTCAACATCCTGCTAACTCCCCAAGGCCGCCGAGATGATCCCCATGGCCCCGTCATACATATTCACAACTGCGGTTCCCAGGGCAGCCTGAGCCGTCAACACCGTGACGCCGATGAGCGCGGCCATGAGACCATATTCAATCGCGGTGGCACCCTCTTCATCGAGAAGAAGGTTCTTTATCCAATAGTGATTCAGGAGAATTGTCTGCATGATGCTTGCCTCCCCTAGCTCTTATCTGACATTCCTCAACACCGCTCTGGCATTCATCAGTGGGCTCCCGCGGAGTACCGATCCCGATGATTTAACATCGGGAACGGCACTTCCAAGTACTTCTGCGGGAATAGAGCTATTTCTTAGCTCGGAGCCGCAACGGACGAAGCAATTGAATTAAATGTCCCTTGGAGGGAAGTCCCTACAGCGGTCACGGCCGTGACAATCACCGCTGCGATCAACGCGGCTAACAAGCCGTACTCAATGGCAGTCGCTCCCTCTTCATCATTCACGAAACGCATCACTTGGTTAACCATAGCGCATCTCCTTAACGGGCGAAGGTAAATACTTTCGTTACGTCAGACTGCCCGGAAAATTCTGACGCAGACGTTGCCCCTTGGCTCTCCGTGCCTTCGGCAACCCGGCTATCAGGGACCAACCCTGACCCGTGGCTTTGCGTCCACGCCTTACGACGTGTTCGCCCTTATCGGGAAGGGGCACCCGACCGAATCCATGTTTCATGGTCATGAATAAATGCTCGTAAACCCAAGAAAGTTTTTCATTTCGTTTTCTCTGTCGCCTCGTTTTCATGCTTCATTATCGACGTCCCCAGGAAAAACTTGCCGGAGTTTTTTGTGGAAATTTTTTCATATTGTTTCGCAGTGCGATGGGTTGCTTCCCTTTGTTGACCAAGGAGATCGAAATTGTTCGGAACGTCTGTCGAAGACGTGATGCGGAAGGCGCTTCGGATGTCGGGTTAGGCCGTCCCCGACCGTAACCCGGCAGGCATGACGTAGGAAATGCGGGGATGACAGAAGGGAATATAATAATGACGAGGGGAACGCGCTGATAATGACAAAGAATACGCTGCATATATGTCTGTGCGAAGCCTGCTTTGGCGATGAACCCAGACAAGTCAACTAAAACCATTGACGCGGAATTTTAAATAAAGAGTGGGGTAGGAAATCTGACCTTTTATCCTCCGCCAGAATTAATAATTCCTCTTGTGGGAAAATCTTGAAACACTATCAAGATAATGAGGAAATATTCCGAAAAGGCCTTGGTCTGAGGACTTTTTCAAGACGCCTCGCAAGGTAATCAACTCTGAAATACCCTATCCCTTTCCGATGCCATTTCTTTTCCCCACTCCACCTCCAACTGCCATCACCAAACGAGACCATTGGGTCGATCAGTTGTATTTTTTATCGGATAACCGCTTTTCCGCCATGTCCACCGACTTAACCCCAAAGATCGGCGCAACACCTACAGGGATGAATACAATTGAAACAAGCACCGATTTTTGCCGTCACGCTCTTCACCAGGTTCAGCGCAATCCCACGGCAGGACTCCTGTTCATGATGAGGATTTCCACGTTGATCAGGACAGGTTCGTCGAATCCTACTCAGCAGTATAGACACACTTTACCGGTTCGCTCAGTACCTGCTCACACCTACTGTGGCCCAATTCAAATGCGAGTATTTGCATAATGAAAGTGGGAAAATTCCTACTGATAAAGCCTTTTCTATGGCCAGTCGAACGTTTTTTATGCAATACCATACTAAGCCTAGCGACATTCGATCTGATCATGATTATTGTGCGCAACATTGGCTTTGATTGGTTTTCCTATTCCCTCTTTTTTGCCTTGGGAATTTTCATGATTACCGTGGGTTTGTTCTACCGTTCAAGCGGGCGTAGTGAGCGTATCTCTATGACGCTATGGCCACTGGGTTACTCCTTCTGTTTACAATTGTGCTATCAGTTTTCGGATATCTATTGCTCCCGCTTTGGCGAGAACCCATTGATCCATTTCTGGTCCAGATCGATGCTTGGCTTGGATATTCATGGCCCGACATTGTTCAATTTGCTGGTCAACATCCCCTATTTAATGAATTGACGCGTTATGCCTATTTATCTTCAATACCGCAAATGGCTTTACTGTTTATTATTTTAGGATTTGGAGGCAAACAAAAAGAACTCCATGTCTTCATTCTTTCAATAACCGTTTCAGGTCTGGTGACGCTTGCCTTTTGGGCCCTGTTTCCCGCATTTGGCCCAAGCGTGCTCTATGATATTTCTGGCACAATTGAGCAGTCGGCAAGACCGCTTGTTGGCTCTTCCTATGGTGTCGAATTATTGCGACTAGGGGCTGAAGGGCCTAAATTTATTTCTCCAAGGGACATGGAAGGCCTGGTGGCTTTTCCCTCGTATCACACGATCATGGCCGTTTTGGCTATGTATTCCGCCCGCACCACTCGCTGGTTGTTTCCTATAATGGTCCTCATCAATTTATTCGTCATCCCAGGAGTTCTTATTCATGGGGGGCATCACTTGATCGATGTATTCGGAGGATTATTGACTGCCTGGTGCATCATTTATGTGGCACGGCATGTTGTTACCGGAAAAGAAATTCAGCCTGATGGAGTATTTTTCTCCCCCGAAGATGAGATCACGTTCGTTAAAAATCCATCAAGTATTTCAGGGCTGCACTCGTAGGCCTAATTCGATTGTTCCAGCAGTTACGAGTTGCCTTGTTTTGATAAGCACCGAGTGTGAAATTATTTTGATCGGCTGCCAATTCAGTGCGGCAGATTTCAAAACGCCCCAACCCGTCACGTTCTGAAAGCAGGGGAATCTTGGGTTCCCCCCATTTTCATAACGCCGCGCCGGTTTCCCCTCTACCCCTCTTTCCCATCCCTCCGCCACACTTTCACCGGAATCCAATCGAGAAAAGTTATTGTCAGTAAACGCATGGGCAATTTGACCTACCTTTAACGACAGGAGGTGAGTCGACGCGGTTTAACTGCGTAGGTCGAGTGAGGCTGTCTGTGGTCGTAAGCCGAAAAACACCTGACGTGGGGAGACGGCAGGTGTGAGATATATTTGTCCGTTTATGCTTTGCTCACCCCCTGACCGACTAGCGACCATTATCCCCACCCTTCCGACATTTTCCATCGGGCATCCATCTTTGTGGCTCTTCTGATGGATCTCCGCTACCTACCGGCGGGGGTGCCGAGGGGGGTCGGGGGTAACTAAAATGTGCTTTGACTTTTTTAAGGTTCTCTCGGTTTAAACCGAACAACATGAGAGATCGTTTTTCATTTAAGGCACCTTGGTTTCTTATTCTTCTCAATGATTCAAGAACCTTTACTTCAGTCTCTGGAACTTCTGCAATCTATTCAGCTTCCCAACGGAGGATTTCCTTATCATTCCGGGGAAAAGGCGCGACCGGATGCAACCGCTTGGGCTATTATCGCACTGTCTTCCTATGCCGTCGATCGTGAAAGCTGTAACCGAGGAAGGGCGTATCTAGCTTCCCAACAGGCGAACGACGGACGCGTGAGTCTCTCTCCCTCACACCCAGAGGCATCTTGGCCAACACCTCTCGCCATCTTCGCTTGGGAGGGCGTTCCCCAGTATCAAGAAGCGCAATCCCGCGCTGTCGACTATCTGATAGGGTTTACGGGACAACATTTCTCAAACCCGGATCCTTCAATTATTGGCCACGACACTACCATCCTGGGCTGGCCATGGATTGCTGATACCCATAGCTGGGTCGTGCCCACTGCCCTTGCCCTCCTGGCGTTACACAAGGTGGGGTTGGGCACTCACCCTCGTGTCATAGCCGGACAACAGATGCTTCTCAATCGTCAATTGCCCAGTGGTGGCTGGAATTACGGAAGTACCACGGTCTTTAACCGGGAGTTACCTCCCCTCCCAGAGTGTACGGCTATTGCCTTGCAGGCATTGGCTGACAACATCGCGATGCACGAAATAGAACGAAGCCTCCAGTATCTCTCACGCGAGCTTCCTCAACTCCGGACTCCCATCTCACTCGGCTGGACGCTTCTCGGCATCGGTGCATGGGGCTTAAAACCCACGAACACAGAGGAATTGGTCTCAGACTGCTTTCACCGTCAAGAGCGGTACGGGCCCTATGCCCTTCCCTCTCTGGCATTGCTCTTGTGCGCGGTGAAAGCCTCTCATGGTTTGCACTCGTTATTCAGATCTTTGTCTGAAAAAACGCATGCTGCGTCTGCTCACGACTAAATAGAAGAAAGTCATTTTGAATGAACACTCCTCTCACGCATACAGCACAGCCAACGCTCTCTAGAAGACAATTGCTGAAAGCCTGTTTAGTGGGAGGGGGATTAGCTGTCTCAGGATTCTCCATGCTTCATTGGCTTATGGGACCTCGTTTGAACGCGCAAACGTTTATCGGTCAAGCAAAAACATACGAGGCTGATTTTGCGATTATCATTCGTCAAGGACTCCAAGAATTGGGGGTCACCCCATTAGAGATCAAAGGAAAACGCATTCTGTTAAAACCTAATTTGGTTGAGCCACACCAATCGTTATCGTATATCAATACCC
>JACDDF010000284.1 GCA_013817135.1 Nitrospirales bacterium | reverse complement strand
GGATCGCGCCTTCCAAAATAAAATCGGCGGATGCATCATCGACAAATTCAGCGCTTCCGACCGATTGCAACGCCTGACGAAGATATCTGGTGTATTTGAATTCCAGGTTTGGTTCAAAGCTGTTATTTTTTAGCACAGGAAAGTCCAGACGGACCGGCGGTCCTTGCGAAACATGGCCGGCACTCCCCCCGACCACCGGACCCGGCCCCTCAACCGTGAATTGGTACCCACATCCGGCACTCAAACACAGGAGCAGGACTCCCCATCCGCCAATCAGGCATCTCACCGACCGAAAGAGCCAACCCGGTCGGCTTGCGTTAGAGGACAAAATTCACCAGCTTCTGTTCCACATAAATAATTTTGCGGGCGACCTTACCTTGCAACCATTCCACCAATTTTGGATCCGCCTGAGCCCCTGCAATGATTTGCTCCTTTGTCGATCCGGCTGGAACCACGATCTTACTCCGGAGCTTTCCATTCACTTGTAGAGGAATCGTCCATTCGGCACTGGCCACGAGAACGGGATCAAATTTGGGCCAGGACTGCCGGCTCATCCCCGGCCGCTTCCCTAAAGTTTCCCACAACTCCTCAGTCACATGTGGAGCAAAGGGTGCAAGCAACATCACTAACGTTTCCAGCGTTGTTCGCCACTCCGCTCGCTCGGCAGCAGTTAAAGCCTCCACCGGATATTCTTTCCAACACTTATACAACTCATTCACAAATTCCATAAGGGCCGCAATCGCCGTATTAAACTGAAAACCCCGCTCAAGATCTTCCGTGACCTTCTTAATGGTTTGATGCGTGGCCCGCTGCAGTTGAGGGAGAAGCACGGACTCGCCGGACCCCGGATTTGAAGCCGCCCCATTCACGACCGGAAGGAGATCCTGCACCAACCGCCAGACCCGGTTGAGAAACCGGTAGCACCCTTCCACTCCGGTATCGCTCCATTCCAAATCTTTTTCCGGTGGTGCGGCAAATAACGAAAACATTCTGGCCGTGTCCGCCCCATAGCGATCACACAAGTCCTCAGGCGAGGCAATATTCTTTTTCGATTTGGACATCTTCTCAGTGCGGCCTGTCACAATGGTCCGCCCACAGTGAATACAGACCCGCTGTTCACCATCTTTTTTGATTTCCGTGGGAAGCAGCCATCGATGCTCTTCACACCAGTAGGTTTCCTTGGTCACCATGCCTTGGGTGAGCAAATGGGTAAAGGGTTCATCAGCCGTCGTGAGACCCAGGTCCCGTAAGACTTTGGTAAAGAAGCGTGCGTACAACAGATGCAACACGGCATGCTCGATTCCGCCGACATATTGATCCACCGCCATCCAATGTTGCGCAGCTTGGGGATTCACCGCCTGAGTGGTGTCTTTGGGCGAGCAATAGCGAAGGAAATACCAGGACGAATCCACGAAGGTATCCATGGTATCGGTTTCACGGCGTGCCGGACCGCCACATGTGGGACACGTGGCTTGTGCAAACGAAGGAGATTCCTTGAGCGGAGACCCACCTTTCCCGGTGAACGGCACATCGTCAGGCAGCAGAACCGGTAAGTCGCCTTCGGGAACCGGGACAATGCCACAGCAATCACAATACAACATCGGAATGGGCGTCCCCCAATAGCGTTGTCTGGAGATGCCCCAATCTCGTAACCGGAAATTGATGGTTCGCTTTCCCCATCCCTGTGTCTCCACATATTCGCCGATGGCTTGCTTGGCCTGCGACACGGACAAGCTGGAAAAAATCCCGGAGTTCACCAAGTGTCCGGCGGCATCCTGTTCTTCATAGGCCGCTTCCAGGGTTTCAGAGGCCAGCTTCCCTTCCGGGTCTTGAATCACCAGCCGAACCGGGATGTGATAGGTTTTTGCGAATTCAAAATCTCGCTGGTCATGCGCAGGAACGGCCATAATCGCCCCCGTGCCATATTCATACAACACAAAATTTGCCACCCAAATCGGAATGCGTTCCTTAGTAAACGGATTGATGGCATAGGCGCCGGTAAACACGCCTTCTTTTGCCCGGTCGACGGCTGTACGGGTCGCTTTATCCACGCGAGACACACGAGTCACAAACTCTCGCACCCCGGCTGCCTCAGTTCTCCCGGCAATCAATTGTTCAACCAGGGGGGATTCTGGAGCAAGGCTCATGAAGGTGGCGCCATGAATGGTATCCGGTCTCGTGGTAAACACCCGAATCGCCTGTAGCCCGGCTACGGTCTCCGCTAATGGAAAATCCAGTTCCACCCCTTCGCTCCGCCCGATCCAATGCCGCTGCATGGCCAGCACACGAGCCGGCCAGGTCGCTAGACGCTCACAGCCATCCAATAATTCCTGAGCATATGAGGTAATACGAAAAAACCACTGTTCCAATTCTTTTTGAATGACGACCGACTCGCATCGCCAGCACACTCCTCCGTCTTTTCCTTCTTGCGCCAACACCTGCTCATTCGCCAAGACCGTTTCACAAGAAAGACACCAATTCACTGCCGAGCGTTTTCGATACGCCAATCCACGCTCAACCATTTTCACAAAGATCCATTGATTCCAACGGTAATACTCAGGCTGAGACGTATTCACCTCACGATCCCAATCATAGGACAGACCCATCCGCTGGAGTTGCCCTTTCATATAGGCCACATTCTCTTGAGTCCAGACGTTGGGATGCACCCCTTTCTCAATCGCGGCATTTTCAGCCGGCAATCCGAAGGCATCCCATCCCATCGGGTGCAACACGTTATACCCACGCATCGTTTTATAGCGGGCCACGACATCCCCGATGGCATACACGCGCACATGGCCCATATGAATGCGGCCCGAGGGATAGGGAAACATCTCCAAGCAATAATATTTGGGCTTCTCCGAGTCTTCCTGAACCTGAAAAGTCCCGGATTGGGCCCAATATGCCTGCCACTTTGCTTCAACAGTCTGATGATCGTAGGTATGCGCCATGCTTATGCCTTATAAAAGAAGATTCGGTGATCGCCTCGATTGATGCGCCACAAATAATTCCCTGCTTCCTGGTCACATTTGTTAGGGAATGTCAGTGTGGGTAAAATATTCCCTCGTCAAATTAGAAAATTAAAGTCGGAAACTGAGAGGGCATTGCCTCCAGATTTGACGTTGGGAAACGCTGATTTTTCAACAGCATCCTGAGGAATCTAGCATAGAGAAACCCACCCCACAAGCAACTCGCAAGGAGGCCATGCAGACCACAGGATCGCGAATAAATGCATAGGGAAAAGGGGAAAAACAGAAAGGTTAGAAGGACCGCTTGTTCGCCTTGCGCGACTTCACGGAAATGGGTGAGGGAGGACGAGCGGTTGATCCGGAAATGGCACCAACCACTTCCTGATGTTCACGCTGCAATTGACGATGATGCTCAATGAGCGGATCAATGACTTCGCCACACATTAAGCACCGCCAACCAGGCATCCAAATCTCGCCACTCGTGGCCATATCCACAAAGTGATCGACTATCATGGTTCCCTTACATCGCGGGCATTGCATTAGTCACATCTCCTCATATTAGTGATGTGTGTATCCATCGGAGGAGCCCCCACAGACCTTGAATTTTTCACTCAGGAGAAGAAGCCTCGCATTCGTCGAAAAACGGACAACAGGACAATGCAATCTCCAGAAAAAATTCACATTCACATCTTCCTATCATCCCAGCCATCCCCCAATTTTTTCATGAAGTGGTAACCACTTCGCTCTCTACTCTATTTCTATCAAGTATGGGAGAAACTCGCCCGCACATTTTTTCGAAGAAATACATACTCACAGCTTGCAAAAGCCAGTGGAACATCCATACCCCTGACTGACCACATCCAGTATAAAATTGCTTCCCCTGAAACTTACGAAAGAAACGGTGAAGAAAAAACTTCGTGGACGACCGTAAGGAGAGCCTTTGCGAATGACAGCGGTAAGATCGCCTTGATCTTCCTCAACATGTGGCCGGATCGTGGGGGAGGATCAATAAAACCTATGAGGTTGAGTGATCATGTATCTTATGAAAAAGGAGGCTTATTTATTTTCTACAATACCCAAAGTTCGACGATAAGGAGGAAATACAACAACACTGGTACTTGGTGTGATCTCACCCGATGAAATGGCCCGTCCGAGTTCGTCGACCCGTGAAACTGATTCATGTGGTTGGAGTTTCAGACCAACAAGGCCAACTCGATAGTAATATTTGTATTAAAATTAACTTGAAGGAAGGAACATCAAGCACGCAATCAACAACTTGCATAGCATATTGTTCGAGAATTCCCCGTCCTGCCGGATTATCAGATGCAATACTAAGACACAAATCCGCCACTTTTTCATCATCAATAGTTTCAATTTAAACGATTCTGGGCGTCGTTGAAGTATTTTTGCAAATTCAAGAAGGGCTGGGTAATCACCACTCCATTCAGAACCCAATGCCTTAAGGCGGGAACGAGAGTATTCACCCTCCGCGGCCCGTAATGCTTGTGCTCCAATTTTCGGTTGATTCTCTGCTGCAACAATACACGTGTTGAAAAATGCGATAACATCGCGTGGCCGTGGCGCAATGTCAAAAATGTAGTCACCTATATTCTGGTTTTTATACTTCGCAGGGAA
>JACDDF010000283.1 GCA_013817135.1 Nitrospirales bacterium | reverse complement strand
ATAAAAAAATAATATTGGAGTCGAATCTGCATATACGGCTTTTGGCGACAGGCCCACCGAAAGAGGAAACGGGTCTTCGGCCCATTGCTTCAGGACCACGCTCAGTTGAAAGGGAAATTATGCATATAGGGCACTTAAATGTACCTAAGCCTGAAATGAACGATGAAACATCTTTTCATGACATTCAGCTTAAACTTTACTTACATTATTCAAGACAAATTGAGAATGAAGGGCCTGGTGCCGGAGCTTTGAAAGCTCTTGAAGAGGATCCTAGGGCACAAGCTTTACAGGGACAACTTATTTCCTATGGTAATAGAGCCTCCATATTTGAAATAACGAAGTTGGCAATGTGGTATTTATGGGCGACCCACGAATTTGGAAGTACGGTCGCGGAAAGAAATTTAAATAAATTTTTGGACTCAGAAAATATTCCGGTTGTTAATATTTTGTGGGTGCTTGGAATCGAGGTGGATAAAACGATCGAATTAAAAAATGGGATTCGGATCATTTCGATAAAAGAAATGCCGGATTCACCAGAAAAAGAACATTTTTTAAAGGATGAATCCTTTAATAGGTTTTCGAATAATTTGCCTATGCCGAAGGCAGCAATTACCTACACCTGCGAGGTAAAAAAAATCAGCAATCCTGAAACGTCTGACCGAGAAAAAGACAAGCATTTTATGACTTTCTCAAACCCCCTCTATTATGTGGCCCTTTTACTTAATACCGTTAACGGCGTTTCGTGTATCCCTTTTTATTCGACTTCCTATAGTTCTAGAGAAATGCCAATGGGGATGTTTTGTGGAAGATCTGGTTCCGCTCCTCTCCATGAAATCTGGGGATCTAAATCATCGAAGTTATCTGCAAGTAATGCCTTGGATCTTAATGAACTTCTTGATGCTTTTAATGCATTATCACCTGAAAATAGAATCCGTATGAACAGAATCATATCTCGTTTATCCCAAGCAAAGCGTAGGGTTCAAATAGAAGACAAAATCCTTGATCTGGGTATCGCCCTAGAAATGGATATTTTGGATGACAACAAAAAAAACGATCAACTTTCTCTTTGGTTTCGTCTTCGTGGGAGCTGGTTCATTGGTTCTACCAATCAGGAGCGGCAAGATATTTATTATAAGCTAAAGGAACTCTATGATTATAGGAGTCAGGTTGCCCATAGTGGTGTCCTTTGCGGAAATAATAAGAATAAGATTGGAAAGGTGATAGCGAACTGGGAAACTTATGTGTCATTGGCTGAACAAATAATTTGCAAATTGATTTATAACAATAAACCCGACTGGACAAAAATAATCCTTGGAGAGATCGAATGAAATATTCCAGTCGTCATCCGTTTTGTTGTTGCCGGAATAGATTGTTCTATCTTCGACCCTCAGTGGGTGGTTGAAGAAGAGGAGGTGTAAGCCTTAAAAAGTCCTGGAGATCTGCATTGAATAAATAAGGCTAAGCCAGGCGGAGAAAGTCTGAAATGCAGCAAGGCATTTGAACTGCGTAAGGAGGTTGAGGTGCAGACCATATCGTGGGATGATTTCTTAAAAGTCGAACTCCATGTCGGTCGCATTGTCAGTGCTGCGCTTTTCCCGGAAGCCAAAAAGCCTGCCTATATGCTGCAAGTTGATTTTGGCAGAGATATCGGCATCAGGAAGTCGAGCGCTCAGATTACGGATCTCTACAAGCCGGAAGATCTAGTAGGAAAGCTGGTTGTCGGCGCGGTGAATTTTCCAAACAAGCAAATCGGTCCGTTCATATCAGAATGCCTGCTCACGGGATTTCATAATGACAGCGGGGAGGTGGCCTTGTGTGTCCCGGACAAACCAGTTGCGCCAGGCACAAAATTATTATAGTTTCTATTTTGCTTGAATTAGTTCCTGATAGAGCCATGGCTTAAAGCAAGTCTTTGGAAAAAAGTTCCACCTACTTCGGAAAATTTAACTAATGCGAGGTCTCTGCGGGATGGGTGGGAAGATGGTTGGAGAAGATCACCTACATGCTGATACCGGTCTTATTCAGCATGTTGGATATCACGGACCCGGCCAGTCTCATTGCAATTTACTGAGGTTTCCATGAAACCAGGGTTCTTACCAGGTGTGACAGGTATACTGCTCTTTGATAATGGACACAAACATCAATTTAAAAAAATGGCCAATCGTTTTAACCAAAGGAGACGACTATGGGGTTCATTCCTACAGTAAAAAACCAATTTTGGCATGATCCTGGAAAAATGGGCAGCCTCATTCTACTCTCTATGGTTTTTGCATTAAGCGGTTGTGCGCATGATGGAAAAGGTTCTACCGATGGAAAAGGTTCTACCGATGGAAAACGTTCTCATGAAGCCTACAAGCACGAATCCGAATCTCAACATGCACCTCAAAATAATGTGGCTCATCATGAATTTTCCAGCTCGATCGAAGAAGAATTAAGGCTGACCGATGAACAAAAAGAGGCATTTCACCGGCTTCGACTTGATTACGATAAAATGGTCGTCAAAAAAACGGCGGATGTCCGAACGGCGGAAGTCGATCTTGCGACACTGCTCGGGAAGGATGAGGCAGACCGTCAAGCGATTAAAGAGCAGGTCAAAACCATTGGAGCCATCAAAGAAGATATGATGATGGCGCGCATTGATTCCCTGCTGAAATTGAGGGGTGTGTTGACTGAGGATCAATACGGAAAATTTAGAGAGATCTTGCATCAACGCATGACGGATGGAATGGGACATTCGCCACATGAAGGCCTGTAAAGGACAGGCGTCAGCCATTCGACATTGCCTGAATTAATTGCCGGAGCCCCGACACTTGGAGATCAACTGCTTTATCTCCGGATAGATAGGAATTCTTCTCACTTTTTGGTATGGATGGGTAACCGGTATCGCGTTTCTCCATCCATACCAATTCAGAGGGCGTCGCAGATTTCCCCCTCCATATTTCGAGTGAGGGACTTCCCATTTAGAGAAGCGGGTTATAATTATTTATACCTTTTGGTGCGTTCCTCGTAATCTTCGGAGGATGCCGGATCGAGTTCCCAGCGATGGGTATCCCGGGCTGAGATTTTTTCTCCTTCAAGTTCTTCCGAATCTTCAAAGGTGAGACCTACCGCTTCACCCAACTCATCCACATTACCCTGATCCGGGGTTGGATTGGAGCCACCCACAGTTTCATCGCCGGAACTGCCTGCATCCAAATTGGCGTCAGGATCTCCAGCGGAAGGGGCGGCTTCCTTTTTTTGGAAATCTTGCCGTGACCTGAGTTCTCCGGGTTGTTGTCTGGATTGCGTCCCGGCTTCCGCCACTTCTTCAATGATTTCTAGACCAGGATCCTGATCCTCAACGTACCCACGGATGATCGTGTCCGTATCCTGTGATTCCCTGTTTTTTTTCTTTGAAGCCATGTTTTCCCTCCCATTTTGAAAACGCTGAAGAGCGTGTGGAATTTTTTGAAGATGAGATGCGTACTCTATCCCAGGGTTGATAACAATCGAACTGAGGAAAACCCTGGTGAGCTATAGACGTGAACGGTGGACTCATCTCGCACACACACGGAATAAGAGGAAGATAAGCCCAGGATTTCTTTAGATGATGGTAAGTGGGGTTCCCAACGGGACCGTTTTAAACACAAATTGAAGATCTTGAGGGTGTAGTTGGATGCATCCGTGCGTGACATCCTGTCCCAATAAATTTAAGTACAAGGCTCCATGAATAAAATATCCATTGCCAAAACCCAATGCATAGTGTCCGAGCATTCCCGGCTTTAATCGATCAACCATCTTTCCTGGGACCGGATCGCCTTGTTCGATAAAGGCCCAATCGGGACGAATCCACACCGGTTTTTCTAACTTGCTCTCTATGCTGAACGTTCCCTTGGGAGTTTCGAATGTCCAAGTCCTTTCCGGATTCCTGGGATCCGCCAAGATGTTTCCTCTGCCGGTTGAAGCGATGGCCTCATGCAGAATGTGATCGCCCTCCTTTACGAAAAGCCGATGTCGGGAAATATCCACAAGAATGGATATTTTCGCCTGCGTGGACGCGGACTTTTGATTCGGTGAGCGATTGGAGGCGGTTTGAAGTGGTTGGGAAGGCGAGGACTCAATTTCTTGAAAAAGGGTCTGGGGCGTGTGTGCCGGCTTATCGAAGAGAGGCCCATCTTGGGAAAGACTTTGAGGAATCTGGAGGAAGGGTATGGATAAGGGGGTGGATGAGAAAGCGTTCAGGAATGGTGAAGCGAGGACAAGGAGCAGGGGAAGTATTAAGGCTCCCGAAGCTACCGCCGCCCGGAAAACTATGGAACCAGTGCTTTTGAGAGTCTCGAATGTCTTCCAGGGAAACTGAAGATCTCGGTTGTCGGGAGCCATGATGGGACATCACCACCAGAGGCGAGATTGACTTTAAAAGCCATCAAGCTATCGGGAATCCACGTTAACCGTACTGATGGCCTGCTCAATGTGCTTATACACGGCCGAAGCTTTTCCCGTGGCTTGGAGGGCTTGAGTCTGGGCCATTTCAAATTTCTGTTCATCAAAATGAGTTTGACCGGTTCGAAGAAGGTTTCGAGCCGAATCCAGGTCTCGCTGCAAAGCGGATAACGCCAGGTCCGATTCCTTGCCCATGGGAGCTC
>JACDDF010000282.1 GCA_013817135.1 Nitrospirales bacterium | reverse complement strand
GCTCATACCCCATTCGCAAACCATTTTCCTGGCCAATTCAGTGGCCCGCTCAATATCGTTCCCAGCCCCAGTCGTCACACTTTTAAAGATCAATTCTTCTGCGACGCGCCCACCAAACAGAATGGAGAGGGTATTGTACAAAAAGTCCTTGGAGTAACTATGTCGGTCATCGATGGGCAATTGCATCGTCATCCCCAAGGCACGCCCACGAGGGATAATGGTAACCTTATGAACAGGATCGGTTCCGGGTAAGAGTTTCGCCATCAACGCGTGGCCAGCCTCATGAAACGCCGTCGTACGCTTTTCTTCCTCAGTCAGAACCATGCTCTTACGTTCGACACCCATTAAGACCTTATCCTTGGCGTTTTCAAAATCAATCTGGTCAACAGACTTTTTATCCAGGCGAGCGGCCCACAAGGCAGCTTCATTGACCAGATTTTCCAAGTCAGCCCCTGAAAAACCTGGAGTCCCTCTGGCAATTTGTTCCAGATCCACATCTGAGGAGACAGGAACTTTTTTAGTATGAACCCTGAGAATTTCCCCTCTCCCACGAACATCGGGACGATTCACCACAACTTGCCGATCAAACCGGCCTGGTCGTAACAAGGCAGGATCTAGCACATCCGGTCTGTTGGTGGCCGCAATCAGGATCACGCCTTCCGTAGTGTCAAACCCATCCATTTCAACTAACAATTGATTCAGTGTTTGCTCCCGTTCATCATGACCTCCACCAAGACCTGCGCCACGCAATCGCCCCACTGCGTCGATTTCATCAATAAAGATGATACAGGGCGCATGCTTTTTTCCCTGCTCAAAGAGGTCTCGGACCCGGGAAGCCCCAACCCCGACAAACATTTCTACAAAATCAGAACCACTGATACTGAAAAATGGCACCCCAGCCTCACCAGCAATCGCTTTGGCCAACAAGGTTTTTCCAGTCCCAGGAGGCCCCACAATCAAGACTCCCTTAGGAATACGCCCGCCTAATTTTTGAAATTTTGCAGGATCCTTTAGAAAATCGATGATTTCCACCACTTCTTCTTTAGCTTCATCCACCCCCGCCACGTCCGCAAATGTGATTTTTTTCTTCTCTTCGGTCAGGAGGCGCGCACGACTTTTTCCAAATGACATTGCCCGATTGCCGCCCATCTGCATTTGACGCATCAGGAAAAACCATAAGCCCAAAAAGAGCACAAATGGGCCCCAAGAAAGTAGGAAGGTGATATACCAGGGATTATCTTCAGGTGGTTTGGCTTCAATTTGTACAGATTTTTCCTGCAAAACTTTTACCAGGTCTGGATATTCGACAGAATAGGTTTGGATCCTGGTACCATCTTTCAAAATCGCGCTGATATTATTGTTCTTAATGATGACCCGTTCAACATCGCCCTTTTCCAAGTGAGCCATGAAATCACTAAAGATGACTGGATCTTCAGGGTGCTGATTTGGCACCGTAAAGAGGTTGAATAACAAAATCATGAATAAACACACGAACACCCAAAACAGTAAGTTTTTCACCCGAGAATTCATACCGAGGGTAACCCCCTTAGCAATTCAAATGTCATTATGAGCCAGACTATCAAGAAAATAGCTTAACCAATTGATTCTATCACGCACTTTTTAGAGCTGACAACCGCATCAAGACTGCGAGTCTTCTTGAACCAACTTTGGATCGAGTTTAGCCAGGTAGGGAAGATTTCGATATTTTTGCTTAAAATCAAGCCCATATCCCACAAGATAGGTCTGAGGCACTTCAAACCCCACATACCGCAAATCAACCTCCACCTTACGATTGGCAGGCTTACTAATCAACGCGCAGACAGCCACAGAGGCTGGCTTCTTCTTCATTAAATTTTTGACTAAAAACTGAGCGGTCACTCCCGAGTCCACGATATCTTCTACCAGCAACACATGGCGGTTATTGATTTTTTCGGTCAACTCCGACCACACTTTCACCTTTTTTGCCGAACTCCCGATTGCTTTGTGACTTTTGGCAATCAAAAAATCAATCTGAATTGGCAATCGAATAACTCGAACCAGGTCGGCAAAAAATACATAGGCTCCCTTGAGAACCCCAACAACGAGGAGATCCTTATCTTGATAATCCAGAGAAATTTGCTTTCCCAAGTCCTTAATGCGAGCTCTCATGGCTTCTTGCGTAACGAGGGGTTTTCCAAAAATTTGACTCATAGAGACTTCCATCTTACATGATCATCTTGGCCATAATGACCGAGGTTGTGGATGATGAAATCTGGAACCGTTCATCTGCTCGTAATCCACCAACCCAGACAATTCCCTCAGGCGCAACCAATAAAGGCACCTTGGTCCGTTGGGAACGGGGTAATTTAAGATCAGAAAAAAAATCCTGAAGTTTTTTTTGTCGCCCACCAAGCCCCTTGGGGCAAAAGGTATCCCCAGGCACCCACCTTCGTAACATCAATTCAGGAGTAAATCTCGCAGGGTCAAGATAAACCTCTGATTGGTTCGCCTGGCCATCCATTACGGGAGATAATTTCCTTGAAATCGAAAAACGGTGCCCTGTGGGAAGCCAAACCACCTCGTCAGGGATGGATAAAGGCATCACCATCATGCCGGAATAATCCGTTCCAGGTTGATTCACTTCCTCACAGGAGGCCATCACCAGACGGTCATATTCCTGGGCAATCCGGACTCCATTACATGCAATCGTCCAACCCGACTGACCATGCTCTAAACGATCTAATACCCTTTCTACAAGATCGAATCTCGGACCCTGCTGGTGTCCTGTAATGATCTGAAGACTCTGGCGGACCACCCTCCGACGAATTGGTAAAGGTACTTTCAAAAGCGACATCCGGTCAAATTGCCGTTCTCCCATGCGGTCTGACACACATGTGCGCTGAAACGCTTCATCCGCCAATGTCTCCAGGTATGCATGATCATCCCGAAGTATATGTGCCTGCCGGGCCAACACATTCACAATCCCCGGCGAATACTGTTTCAACTGAGGAATCAGGTGCTGACGAATGCGATTCCGGAGGTACACCGGTTGACCATTAGAGGAATCCACTCTGGATTCCTCCTGCCTCTCCTCCAGATACGCCACAATCTCACTCCGATGGATATCAAGCAAGGGACGAACGACATGCATTCCTCGCTTGGGAGGAATACCTCCTAATCCACCGGTTCCACACCCGCGTAGCATCCACATAAGAACCGTCTCGGCTTGATCGTCTGCCGTATGCCCAAGCACTAACTTTGTCGCCTTTCGGTCAAGGATCATTTGTTCTAATGCCTGATACCTCGCTGTTCTGGCATATTCCTGGAGTGATTCCTTCTTCAATTTTGCATCGTATTTATTCAGATGGAGCCGGCGCACCATGACGGGCACTCCAAATCTCTCACCTAAAGCCTCCACGAACATCGCATCCCTCTCACTTTCAGCTCCCCGAAATCCATGGTCCACATGACCAATACAGATGTCCCAATGCCACCGGGAACGCAGCTCCACCAAGCACCTAAAAAGGGCCACAGAATCCGGACCGCCAGAAACCGCCGCCACGATCCGATCTCCCGACGCCAATAACCCCTTAGCCCGAATAGCCTGGTCAATTTTTCGTTCCATTCCAAGAAAGGGGACTCGACGATTCATCTATACACTTCCCCCATGAACGACCGCAGGGATTCGGGGTCGTCCTGAATAGTTCCGCAAGATCTCCCTGGCTCGCTGACCATCGTGGTCCATCTGACTGACGAGGTCCTGGGGATTGGCAAACACCATATCCTCTCGCACTCTTTCAATAAAATGCACTGAAATATCTTCTCCATATAGCTGAAGAGTCTTATCAAACATATGCACTTCCAATAAACGTTCCTCTTCAGAAAACGTCGGCCGCGTGCCGATATAGGCAATGGAATCCAGACATTCCCCCTTCAATACTGTCAGCGTGGCATACACACCATCCGCAGGAAGAACACGATGCCCGGGGAGTCGAAGATTGGCCGTCGGCCATCCAAACTGTTTCCCTCGCTTCTCACCGGGAATCACAATCCCCTCTAACATATATGGGCGCCCCAAACATTGTGCACCTTGACACACGTCTCCAGCTGTCAGGCATTTGCGAATGCGCGTCGAACTCACCACCTCCTGCCCCACAATCACGGGCGCAATCGGCTCGACCGAAAAACCTGCTATGGCCCCCAGTTCAATCAGATCCTTCACTCCCCCACTTCGTCCCCTACCGAATACAAAATTTTCTCCAACGAATAGCTTTCGGATCCCAAGCCCGTCACGAAGAACCTGATGGACAAACTCATCCGGCCCCAGACTGGCTAACTCCATAGTGAAAGGGAGAATCACCAGTTCGCCAACTCCCAGCCGTTCAAAGAACGCGATTTTTTCATGATCATCAGATAAAAATTTATGGACAGATCCTGGACGCAACACCTCGACAGGATGAGGAGCAAAAGACAACACCATAGGAAATCCGTTGGACTGCCGAGCGCAATTTACGACAGCCTGGACAAGAGCACGGTGTCCCAAATGCTGCCCATCAAAATTGCCAATGGTGAGAACAGGGCAGAAGGCGGGACGAACCGTGGGCAATCCTCGAGTAATCTTCATACACCATCACGGTTCATGAGACATG